>JBGQIT010000134.1:0-7322 GCA_041498575.1 Gemmatimonadaceae bacterium | reverse complement strand
GCGATATGTGTATGGTTGGGGGTGCGAGTTACTTGGGGCGTGGTTGGTGTTAAGGGGTTGTGCATCGCGCTTCTACCTCCAACCTGTTACCCTTTACCTCGCACCCCCACCTAGCTCTTCTCGCTTTTCGGTTTCCTCTCCTTCAAAAGGTGTCGGTAATTTGTTACCAGATGACGGGCCTGACAGAATCGGGTCTGACCATCGCGTCCCCCGGCTTGCACCCGAACGAGGCGGCGAATTGCGGCAGGTTCGACAGCGGGCCGTTCGTTCTCCACTGCCCGGGAGAGTGCGGATCCGTGTTGATTCTCACGCGCTGCGCCTCCGGATTGATGTTCTGCCTCCAGATCTGCGCCCACGCCAGGAAAAAACGCTGCTCGGGAGTAAAACCGTCGATGAGCGGCGGCCTTCCCTTCGCGGCCAGGGCCTTCTCGAGCGCGGCGTACGAGATGGAGAGTCCGCCAAGATCGGCCAGATTCTCGCCCAGGGTGAGCTTCCCGTTCACGTGCACGCTGTCGAGCACTGTGTAGGAATCGAACTGCAACGCCACCAGCCCGGTGCCGCGCTTGAACTTCTCGAGATCGGACGCGCTCCACCAGTTGCGCAGATTTCCCTGCGCGTCGAACTGCGCGCCCTGGTCGTCGAAGCCGTGCGTCATCTCGTGTCCGATGACCGCACCCATCCCGCCGTAATTCACCGCGTCATCAGCCTTCGGATCGAAGAACGGCGGCTGCATGATGCCGGCCGGGAACACGATCTCGTTCATCGACGGGTTGTAGTACGCGTTGACCGTCGGCGGCGTCATCCCCCATTCCGTGCGATCCACCGGTTGGCCGATTCTCGCCAGCTCCCGGCGACGCTCGTACTCGCGCACCGCGATCTGATTGTTGAGAAATGGTCCGGGCTTGATAGTGAGCGACGAATAATCGCGCCACTTGTCCGGGTACCCAATCTTGTTGGTGAATGCCGCAAGTTTCGTCTCTGCCTGCGCCTTGGTGGTGTCGCTCATCCAGCCGAGCGTCTGAAGGCGATCGTGGAACACCGACTCGAGGTTGCGAACCATCTCGAGCGCGCGCTGTTTGGCTGTTGGGGTGAAGTACTGGGCGACGTACGCCTGCCCGAGCGCATCTCTCAATCCCGCATCGGTAGCGCGACCGCACCGCTTGTCGCGTGGCAGCTGTTCCTTCGTTCCGCTAAGCGTGCTGCCGAAGCGGAAATCTTCGTTGACGAACGCGGAGCTGAGGCTCGGCGCGGCCGCGTCAACAATTTTCCAGCGCAGGTACGCCTTCCAGTCATTGAGCGGGACCGATGTCATGAGACTGTCAACGGCCTTCAGGAACACCGGATTCTGAACGTTGATGGTCGTGATGTCGGCTCGTCCAACGCCGGCGAAGTAGTTGGGCCAGTTGAAGCCCGGAGCAAGCTGGGCGAGCTCCGCCGTCGTCATCTTGTGATAATTGGCGTTCGGATCACGCATCTCCACGCGAGTCTTTGCCGGTTTTGCGAGCGCGGTCTCTATGGCGAGGACTCGCTGGGCGTCCGATCCTGCATCCGACGCGCTCTCCCCCATCAATTGAAACATCCGTGCGACGTGATCGGTGTAGTTGGCGCGGATGTCGGAGTAGCGCTTCTCCGGATTCAGATAGTAGTCGCGATCCGGGAGCGACAGGCCACCCTGGCGGACACCCGCGATGACGGAAGTACTGTTCTTCGCATCCTGCTGGGCGCCGAAGCCGAAGACCGAGGGGAGTCCCATCGAATGGAGGCGCGCGATCTCTGACTCGAGTTGCGCGCGGTTGCGAATCGCCGCAACCCGGCCCAGCTCAGGCGCGATCGGCTGCGCGCCCGCTTTCTCGGCAGCTGCCGAGTCCATGCACGACGTGTAGTAGGTCGCGAGCTTGCGAAGGTCCGCGCTCGCCTGCGGGTTACCACTGGCTGCCGAGTTGCGCAGGATCGTCAAAACGTTGGCCTGGTTGTTCTCCGACAGCTCGGCGAAACTGCCCCAGATCGAGTACGCGGGGGGCACCGGATGGGTCTTCGCCCAGCCGCCGTTGGCGAACTGATAGAAGTCGGTGCAAGCCGAAGCCGATCGATCGAGGTTGGCGGGATCGAGCGGGGTCGACTGCATCGGGACGGCGGTCTGCCCCGCCACCGAGGTTGCGAGCCCAAGCGTGAGGGCGAGCGCGCCCAAAACTGAACGCATGCTGATACTCCGGAAAGATTTTTGAAGACAACACCATAACCCCCGCGCGGCAGAAGTCCAGAGGTCGCTACTCGTCCCGGCTCCGTGAACGCCGCGAGCCCTGAGATGCCCGCGAACGCTTCTTCGCGGGCTTCATGATGCTTCCGCGGCAGTTCTCCGCCCCACACTTGCACACATAGAACGTCTCGAGCTTCGCATCGTTCCTGCCGGTTCGCTCGTATTGGTAGTCGTACGCGAGCTCCGTCCCTGGGTAAATCCCGCGCAGCGCGTGGATGAAGATCTTCTTCCCTATGATTACAGCCTCGCAGTTTGGATCACAGGAATGGTTGATGTAGCTCGCATCTCCGCCACCGGTCGAGATTGCGCCGTCGATCACGGTCTTCGTGTCCAGCGTGAAAAGGAACGTGTGGTGCCTTTTCATCCTGGTGTCGTCGTAGCGACGGTCTGCCTCGCGGTTGCTGATGCGCTCGCCCGAGTACTCGAGGATCCGCGCTCCCTTCCTGATGTACCGCGCCGCGAACACACCGCGCCCGTGAATCGGGGAATTGCGAACGACATACAGGGGCTCGCGCCCGTTACCTGACTTCGACATCGGTTGTTGTGGTGTTATCGCCGGGGAGATGCGACTATAAGGCCAGAGCACTCCCCAAGGCCGATGCGGGCGGCCCCTTCGCGCTGGAAGTAAGCGCGGAGGATGATTTCGTCACCATCGTGGAGGAACTTCCGCTCCTCGCCGGTGGGGAGCACTAGTGGGTCAGCGCCACGCTTCGTCAGCTCGAGCATTGATCCCTGCGATCCCGGATCGGGTCCCGACACGGTGCCGCTTGCGAAGAGATCGCCGGGCTGGAGGTTGCAGCCATTGCTGGTATGGTGCGTGAGCATCTGCCCCGCGGTCCAGTACATGTCGGCCAACGAGGCCGAGCTGAGGCGCGATGGACGCAGCCGCCCCTCTCGCATCAGCATCGATCTGATGTAAACCTCGATATTGAGATCGATCCCGCCGCTGTTCCTGTCCTTGTCCGAGGAGAGATATGGGAGCGGCTGCGGATCGCCCGGCGGGCGGAAGAACGAAGGCACGCGGTAGGGCTCCAACGCTTCCCAAGTCACCACCCAGGGCGAGATTGTCGTCGCGAAGCTCTTCGACAGAAATGGGCCGAGCGGCTGGTACTCCCACGACTGGATGTCGCGCGCCGACCAGTCGTTGACGAGACAGATCCCGAAGATGTGATCCTCCGCCTCCTCGATCGGTACGGGATCTTCGCGCTTGTTGCCCCGTCCCACGAAAAAGCCGACCTCCGCTTCGTAGTCGAGCATCTGCGTCGGTCCGAAGGTCGGAACTTTGGCGCCAGGCGGCAGCGTCTGACCGTTCGGTCTCGTCACCTCGGTGCCGCTGATGACAATCGAAGACGCGCGTCCGTGGTAGCCGATCGGCACGTACTTGTAGTTCGGAAGCAGCGGGCTCTCGGGGCGAAACATTTTCCCGACATTCGTAGCGTGGTAGATCGAGGCGTAGAAGTCCGTGAAGTCGCCGATCTCCGCCGCGGGAAACATCACTGCTTCCGCCATCGGAACGAGAGCGCCTGGAGGAAGCGGATTGATCACGCTGTCGTCGCCTGGCGTGCCCGCCAGCAGCTCGCTCAGACGTGCGCGGAATTCCGACAGCGGTTCCTTCGACGCCTGCATCAGCTCGTTGAGCGTTGGGCGATCACACCACCGCGCGACGTCGCGAGCCTTTCCACTCCAGAGATTCGCGCTCAGAGATTCTCCGATATCGACGATCTGGTCACCGATTGCCACGCCGACGCGCCGCTCCGAATCGCCTTTGCGGGAGAATACTCCGAAAGGAAGATTCTGTATCGGAAAGTCCGTGTCGGGCGAGTTAGCCGATTCGATCCACGACGTGAGCGCCGGATCGTGTGTCTGATTCATCGGGCTGGGGAGGTCTCGCTGCGGGCCAGGTGAGCGAGCTCATCGACGGGCTCACGGAAAGAGCACGACCCGAACGAAATCGCAAACTCCGAGCGCGAGGCAAGGATCTGCTCCGTGCTGATTCGTTTTCCGCGCCACTGGATTGCGTCGTCCTCGAACCCGAATGCCGACGAATCGCTCTCCTCCAACACGGCAAGCGCTGTCTCCTCGCTTTCACCCGAGTACAGCAGCGCGGCGGCAATGAAGACGTTGAGAAACCCGTACATCATCCCCTTCGGACTCTCCGGCTCGTATGTCATGCGGTATTCGCCGCGGATTGCGTGGTGGAGTCCGGCGGTAGCCTTGAATGGTACCGCCTCGCGCCAGCACGCAGCCATGAAATCGATGATCGCCTCGCCGGGAGGAAAAGCCTCCGGCGCTACTCCCCCTGTGCGAACCTTTGCGCGCGCGCCGACTTTCGCGATCATTTTCACGAGCGGCGAGACCTCACCCGTGATGGGAATCTCGAAATACGCCCTGAAGGAGGGCGGGAGATCACGTCGCTGGTGTCCGATTGCGTCCACCGTGCTCGCCTTCAGCTCGACCACGTCGATCAAGGCGTATCCAACCCTCGATTTTGAAGAATGCCGAGAGTTGAATTTCTGCATTTCTTCGGTCGCCGCGCGCACGTCTTCCGCGACCAGCACGCTGAGGCGCCAGGGCTCCGGCCGCCGTCCGCGGGGCATGAGGTCCGTGCCGGCCTCTTCGAGCTCCGTCAGACGCATGATCGGCACTATGAACCGGCCGAGGGCGGCCCGATCCGCGCTCTGGAGGTACGTAGCGAAGTTCTCGAGCGCGGGCCGCATGTCTTCGCTCGCGGGCGGAAACAGTCCCGCGTAGTCCACCAGGTCGGCGAGGAGGGCGTCGACGGATTTCAATCTGAAATTGCCGCAATCAGTTCGATCATCGCAGAGAAGTTAATCTCCAACGCCCGCGGTGCGCGATATCAGCGGTCCTTCAGCCTGCGGACAAACTTGAGTCCCGACCATGTGTCGTCTACGGCGCAGACCTTCACGTCGACCAGGCCGGCCTCGAGCCCGAATGCGCGCACGACTCCTTCGGTTATATCCGTCTCCACACCCGATGTTTTCTTGGGCCATGCGACCCAGAGCATTCCGTTCGCCTCCAGCCTGTCGCGCAGTCGCGCGAATTTCTTTCGTAGATCGGACTGTGACTTGACGAACAGCATCGCAAAATCGAGCGTTCCTCGAGGTGCGGTCCGCGATCCGTCGGGAAGGTCGCCGAGCAGTCCGGCAAAATCCTCCGGCTCGGCGACGAATTGCAGGCGGGCTCCTGGCTTTATGCCAAGCTTCGCGACGAGCGGAGTGCCCGAATATCCGAAGCTCCCTGCGCTCCGCTGCTTCATTGCCACTTCGCGGTCCACCTTCGCGTCTCGCGCCGCCCACAGCCTCGGGCGGGAAGCGGCGCGGCGGTTCCTTCGGGGCGCACGCTCCTGCCACGCCGAACTGGGCGCCCTAGACCTTCCTCGTAGATCCGCGTATCAGCCGCAGGGCAAAGAGAAGCACGACAGCACCAATGAAAGCGACGATAATCGTCCCTCCCATTCCGCCCATGGGTTTCGAGATGCCGAGGACGTCGAACAGCCAGTTTCCGATGTAAGCACCGACGATCCCGATGACGATGTCACCGATGATACCGTACCCGGTACCACCCATGACGAGTGATGCAAGAACCCCTGCGACGAGACCAACTACGATCCAGGCCAGTATTCCCATGGTGTCCGCCCTCGAGAGATTGTTGAAGTCCTACGGCGCGGCGAGGCAAATTGTTGCATCTGCCCGGGTGTAATTGCTTGCCCAAGATACGCCGTAGAGTGCGAAACACCAGCAAATCCTGGTACACCTTTGAAAAAACGAGGAAAGCAGTCGACCTGTCAGGCAGGTTACCAAACAAAAAAAAGAGCGCCCGTGAGGGCGCTCTTTGACCGTACAGAAAACCGGATCCGTTAGCGTTTGTACTCGTACTGCTGGAATGTCCCGGTGCCGTCGTCTTCGGCATAGTTGACGGTCAAGTTGTTATTCAGGTCAGCCTCGAGCGTTCCGGAAACCTGCCGGTTTCGGGATGGGTCGCTCAGGGTGAAGCTGGTGCCGTTAAGCGTCCACGTTCCGCTGCTGACGAACTGATATTGTTGCCCGGATCCGCCCGTGGGTGTGATCGTGTAGTTGTTGGTCTCGACGAACGTTCCGTTATTACTCAGAACCAGATTGCCGCCAGTCACGACCAGCGTGCCGCCGTTCGGTGCAATGGTTCCGTAAGTCGGATCATTCGGCTGAATCGTATACGTTGCCGGAGGGGTCCTGCCCGCATAGACAGTGAGCTGGTAGGTGCCAGCGGCATCCGCCATCGGATTGAAAATGTTGTTGTCAGTGCACGCGGCGAACAGCAATGGAACGGCCGCTGTGAGGCCCAGAAGCAGCCTTGATTTTCTTGTGAGCATATTTGCCTCGTGCGTTATCTGGTTGAAGTCCGGAACCGCTGAACGCGCGCGGCCCGGCGATAAAATTGTATGCAATTACCGTACATAGTATCCACCAACCGCCCGGTTATGTTCCCCATCCCGCCCAGGGTTAAGGTCTGCTGCATTGCTTCCGAAGAAGAAGCCGCGCTCGCTGTGCGAATGGGAGCGTCGGCCATCGGCCTGGTGTCGCGAATGCCGAGCGGGCCCGGACCCATTCCGGAGTCCCGCATCCGCGATATCGCGCGAACCGTGCCGCCAGGCGTTGCGACCTTCCTTCTCACCTGTGAAACGACGGCCGAGCTGATCATCGAGCAACAAAGGTTCTGTCGCACCACCACGCTCCAGCTCGTCGATGAGGTCGAGCCCGGCGTCCACGCCCGCGTGCGTGAGGCACTTCCCGGCATTTCGATCGTGCAGGTGATCCACGTCCGCGACGATGATGCTTTAAGGCAGTCGATCGCGGTCGCGCCGGCTGTCGATGCGATTCTTCTCGATTCCGGCAATCCATCTCTCTCGACAAAGGAGCTGGGAGGCACGGGACGCGTGCACGACTGGGCCCTGAGCAGAAAGATTCGCGACTCAGTGGCCGTTCCGGTCTTTCTGGCTGGCGGGCTCAACGCGGGGAATGTCGCGAAGGCGATAACGCAGGTCGCGCCGTTTGGGGTCGATGTGTGC
>JBGQIT010000133.1:0-7331 GCA_041498575.1 Gemmatimonadaceae bacterium | reverse complement strand
GATCACGCGGTGATGCGGAAGCTGCACCAGACGATCAGGAAAGTTGGCGAGGATATTTCGCGCCTGAGCTACAACACGGCGGTCGCAGCGATGATGGAGTACATGAACGTTCTCCGCAAAGGGGAGCGGACGCCGCACCGCGGCGAGGTTTTGCCGCTCATCCCGCTTGTGTCGCCGTTCGCGCCGCACATCGCTGAGGAGTTGTGGGAGCAGACGGGGGGAACGGAGAGCGTGTTCGACTCGGCGTGGCCAAGCTTCGACCCTCGTCTCGCGCTGGAGGATTCGATCGAGCTCGTCGTTCAGGTGAACGGCAAGGTACGCGGCAAGATCACGGTGGCACGCGACATCTCCGAACAGGAGGCGCTGGTTGTGGCACTGGCCGATCCGACCGTGTCGAGATTCACCGCCGGAGATCCCAGGAAGGTCATCTTCGTTCCGGGAAGGCTGCTCAACATCGTCGTCTGACTAAAGCTGCAGTCAAACGTTTCGGCACCCCATCATTCGCTGTTGCAGAGCTACCACACTTCGCCATCGAGAACCGGAGAATCACGGCCGAGTGGGACCGCCTAACTCGTTGCTCCTAGGCGCGTTAGGCGAGGCCGGGGAACCGGGTCGAGATCCAGGAAATGTCGGTGCCAAGCTTGCGCACCGTACGTTCTACGGACCGCTCCGCGCCGGCCCGCGAGACAACGGATTCGACCCCCGCGCCACCCGTCCCGAGCCATGCTCACACACGAAGTTGAGTTCACGCCAGGCGTCTCAGAATCCAGTATCCTCTCGCGCCTTCGAAGCTTCGCGCAGGGGAACTCTTTGTACAGGCAACACGGTTATGTACTCGACGGCGACGACCGATTCTACGAGAAAGCCGCGCTCGATTCGAAGTACGTGGCCGCGATGATCGCCTTCATCGAAGAGGAATTCGGCGTCCACGTCTCGGATTGCGAGATCAGCGAAGACAATCTCGGATCTCTGCGCGCCGTCGCGCGGTTTGTCGCCCGCAAGCAGCCGTTCGCGGTGGGGTGAGGGTACGAAAACGCAACTGCAACTGAACAGGCAACGGAAAGCTCAAGCTGACGACCGTTCAGTTGTAGTTCAGCGAATTACTCGTACATCTCGTTGAGATCAGCATTTGCAAGGTCGACGAGGAACCCGCCGATCTTCTCCGTTACAGCGCGCAGGAATCTCTCGCCCTTGTTCGGGGTTGCCGCTTTCGGGTTGCCGGTTCCGGTGTCGTCAGTAACCTCCGTCCAGTGACGTGGCGCCCAGGCCCAGCCGTCGCGCAATCCGGCAATGCGAAACTTCCGCGCTTTGCCCGGACCGGCTTCCGACAACGGTCGCAGCAGATCCGGCTCCAATGACATCATGATGCTGGTCTCCATCTCTCCCGCGTGGTCGCCGGGCTCATCGAAGTAGTCGGCGCCCTTCACGCACGTCCACCAGTTGATGGTGCAGATGAAGAGATCGATGCGGGGCTGCAGCTCGCGAATCATCTGCCGGAAGTCGTTGCCGCCGTGTCCGTTCAAAACCAGGAGCTTTCTGATGCCTTGCCCGGCAAGGGCCGAGGCGATGTCGGTGAGCACCGAGAGCTGCGTGCTCGGGTTCATGTTGATTGTGAGCTCTAGATCGAGCTGACCGGTGTTCACCCCGAACGGAACAGTCGGCAGCACGACCACCTTGGCGCCCTTGTTCCATGCGATCTCGGCCGCGCGCTCAGCAAGCGCGCCGGTTTCGTAATTGTCGGTCGCGTAGGGGAGGTGATAATTGTGCGGCTCGGTCGCGCCCCAGGGGAGAATCGCGACTTCGAATGGCGTGTCCTTGACCGCTTTCCAGTTGGACTCGGCGAGAACGAATGGGCGTGGTGGCATCAATGATGGTAGCAAAAAGGAAGAGTCCGGCACCAGTGCGGAAGATCTCACGCTTGCGAGATCAGCAGGAGGGGCCAACATTGACCGATCGTTTCGTCCCGCTTCGTCCCGCCCTGCCGGAGACATCCCAATGGTGTTCCAGACTCATGGCCGTCGTTTGCTTGCCCTGTCCGGTGCCGCGCTCATGGTGTCAACGCTCTCGTGCGGGAACAGTGAAAAGCCGCAGAACGAAGTCATCCGGCGCAGCGAGGATGTGATCGCGTCGGGATCGACGCCGACGGTGATGGACAGCGTGCCTGGAGACGCAATCCTGGCTGGTGGCGATGTCAGTTTCGGCGGAGCGACCGGCGGCGATTATCTCGGCGCAGGTGGGAAGCAGGCGATCACCGGACGCATCCACGGATCGCTCCGTGCCGTGGGTGGTGAACTCCACGTCGCGGCCGCCATCGATCGGAACATCACCATTGTTGGCGGCAGCGTGGAATTGGATTCCGCGGCGGTCATCGGGCGCAACGCCTATATCGTAGGTGGGACCATTCAGGTCAAAGGCACCGTGCAGGAGGGCCTCCTGGCGTATGGCGGCGCTATCATCCTCGACGGTGTGGTCGGCCGTGATGTCGAGGTCGCCGGGGGAGCGCTTCGTGTCGGGCCGCACGCCAGGATTGCTGGGAACCTTCGCTATCGCGTCCCCGCTGAGAAGGTCCACATCGACCCGGCCGCGCGCATCACGGGTACTGTTACAGCGCTCCCGGTCTCAAACCGGGGGACCCTCTGGCAGGTGCTCTGGATACTCGGCTTCCTCATTGTAGGAGCAGTTGTGGTAGCTCTTTTCCCACGCTTTATGGCGGAGGCAGCGGAGATACTGCCCGAGCATCCGGGCCTTTCCGCGTTGGTCGGCCTCGGATGGGGCATCCTGGTCCCAATCGCCATTGTCGTCGCGGCGATCACGGTCGTCGGACTACCACTCGCGTTCCTCACGGCCGCGGTCTACGTAGTCGTGGTGTGCGTTGCCAGTGTCCCGTTCGCGGTCTGGCTGGGCCAGCTATTACTTGGCGCGCGCGCACGTAAGGGGCGTGAAGGAGCGCTCGTGAACTTTCTTGTTGGCGGGTTCTTTCTTCTCGTTGCGGGGATCATACCAGTGGTCGGTGGCTGGGTGTCTCTTATCGCTGGAGTACTGGGGCTCGGTACGATCCTGCTCCAAGCCCGGGCGTTGCGCGCGAGGCAGCCGGTGTAACCACTGAGATTTAGCGAGAGGTGGACTGGCAGCTGACGATAGATAGTACCGTCTAGATAAGCCTGCCTACCCATCCGCCGACGTAATAGCCGACCAGCGCCACTCCGACGCCGACCACGAACATGTCGAGGCCCGACCGGAACACTCCGCGGCCGGTGAAAACCGATCGTGCAGCCCCGACCAGGAAGTGCGAGAGCATCGCCACGGTAAATGAGATTGTTATGGCCGTCGCTCCCTGCCAGATGAGAAATGGAAATACGGGAATCACCGCGCCGAACGCGGTGGCGAGCCCGGTGATCCAGCCCTCTCTGAACGGTGACATGCTGAACTCGCCGATCTTGAGCTCCTCTTGCACCTGCTCCTTCAGCATCTGCTGAGGGTCCGCCATGATCTGTGTAGCAAGCGTGTGCGCGGAGTTTCGGTCCATACCCTTCGCTTCATAAATGATCGCCAGCTCATCTCGTTCGATCTCGGGCATCAGCTCGACTTCCGCTTTCTCCATCGATATCTCGTACTCATAGACCTCCCGCTCGCTCTTGCTGGCGAGGTACCCACTCGAGCCCATCGACAGGGCGTCGGCGATGAGACCGGCCATGCCGGCAACTACGACCGCCTGGTGCTGGTTCACGGTGGCCGCGCCGATCACACCCGCCACGAGGCCGAAGTTCGCAGTGAGTCCGTCGTTGAATCCGTACACGACGTTGCGGAGAAATCCGCCCGACGACGTCTTGTGCCACGGCTCTCCGCCCTTGCCAGCGATCTCGCCGAGCGTTGTCGCGTGATCAGCAGATTCACGCGCGAGTACCAGGGCCTCGGCACCGCCGGGCGCTCCGCGCGGCGTCTCGCGATGCATGTCGAGGTACGCTTTCACCTCGCGCCCTTCTTCCTCGAGGAGCATCGGCAGCAGGAAGCCCGGGCCGAACCAGCGCCCGAACGCGGCCAGCAGTCGCGCGCGCCCGCTGGGACGGAATTCCGCAGGCGGATGTCCGTGCTTTGCCAGAAGGTCGGACCAGACTACGACGTGCCGATCTTCAACGTCGGCCAACCTGGAGTAGACGTCCTTCTTTTTCGGGTCCGGCTCCGCCGCGGAAAGAAGGCGATAGAGATAGGCCGCGTCCGCTTCGTCCTGCCAGTGATGCTCGAAGGAATGGACGTCGATTTCGCGACTCTTCGGGGGTGCTTCGCGGGGCTCTAGGGTCGTCGACATTCTTCAATATCACCCGCCCGCCCCCCTTTTTGCACCGGCGGCAACCCTTGGCCGTGCCTCGATGTCCTACGGAACAGAACCATCAATGGAGACAAGATGAGGGTACTACTGCTTCTTTCCGCGGTAGCCGCGGCCTCCGCCGCGACAACGCTGAACGCACAGGTGACAACGGCCAAGCCGGACTCCAGCTGCACCAATTATCCCGATGGACGCGTCGAATGTCGCGTCCTGCGCGGGGGCGGGCGCGGAGATTCTGCGCTGCGAAACAGGTTCTCCTATCGGATGGATTCGGCGATGGCAAAACGGGCGGCCCTGGGCCTAGAGCTCCGCACGACGGGAACCAAACGCGATACGCTTGGCGTCTTTGTCGAAGCCGTGACACCCAAAGGTCCGGCTGAGACCGCGGGCATCATCGAAGGAGATCGCATCGCTTCGATTAACGGAGTGGATCTCCGCACGTCCGCGGCTGACACCGAGGATTCGTACGCCAATGGACTCGCTGCACACCGTTTGAGCCGCGAAGTCCAGAAGCTGTCTCCGGGCAGCCGAGTGAACCTTCGGGTCTACTCGGGCGGACGGCTGCGGGATGTGCAAGTGACGGCCGGGAAGGCGAGCGACGTGATGCGACTCGGCAATCGGTTCAGATTCATGATGCCGGGGATGGACGGCATGTTCGACGGCCCCGATGGGATGATGTTCGGGCCTGAGACACAGATGATGCGCGACCGAATTGAGCCGTTGATGAAAGAACGCATTGAGCCGATGCTGCGCGAGCGCCTGAACGACCTCCCGAGCAAGATCCAGATTCGCGCTCCGATGCGGATCAGAACACCCGCCCCGGTGCGTGCGCTGAGGACCTACCGAGTCGATGCAAGCGACATCGAGCCCGTGTCGCCAGAGTTGATCAGGGAGCTTGTGGCGACAACAATTCGGAACGCTCAATCCGCGCTAAAGCAGCTCGCTGCGGACGGAATTTCCTAGACAGCTCGTCGGCGCGCTCCTGCCAGCGCGCCTCCATCAAACGGCTCGCAGACTGGAGGCGTTGCTCCACCGCTGAAGTACGGGGCAACGCGTCCTGCGTATCCGGACACGAGAAGTGCGGAGGATGCTTCGGGTCCACCGCCGCATAGCCGATCCGCGGGAGCAGCTCGGTCGCGATCAGGACCAAACCGGTGAGGATGATGAGCAGGGACAGCGTGTGCATCTTCGGGAGCCGGTAGCGCCAGGTCGTGAATGCCACCCATAGGCCGCCCACGACAATGACGACTTCGACGCCGAGATATTCGAAGAACCCGACTCCGCAGGCGCGCTCGTAAGGCCAGATGATGAGTGCGGCGAAGAGCGCGAACACGAGGATCAATCGTGCTCCCCCGCCGATCATGGCCGCACGCTGTTGAACGCGCTCCTGGGCGCGCCGCTCCTCTTCGCTCTGCAACTTCTTCATGGCAAGCGAAGGCTCGGGCGGGAGTCCGTCGAACTCCCGCTCGATCTTTTTCAATTGGACGGACCAGTCATCTTGGGCCATGGCGCTCCCGGCAATGGTCTCCCCTTATCTTTCTGACTCCGCACCCTCGTTACGGGCAACGAAAAATGAGTTTAGGCGAGATAGCCAGGGTACGGCTCGACAAATGGCTGTGGGCCGCGCGCTTCTTCAAGACGCGGGCGCTCGCCGCGACGGCAATCGAGGCCGGAAAGGTAGAGGTCAACGGCGAGCGGGCCAAGCGATCCAAACAGCTTCAGGTTGGCGATTCTCTGCGCATCCGGCTCGGTCCGTACCATCACATTGTGACGGTTCGCGCGGTCTCGGAGCACCGGGGAGCGGCTCCGATTGCGGCAAAGCTCTACGAGGAAAGCGAGGAGGGGCGAAAAGCGCGAGAGGCGATGCAGCTGCAGGTGAAAATCGCTCGGGCAGTTCCCGGGTACGATCGCGGGCGGCCAACCAAGAAGGATCGGCGTGACATCGAGCGGCTACGGCGGCCGGACCGGGATTGAGATCAACATCAAACTGAGAAAGCAACTGCAAACGGAACGGCAACTGCAAACGGACGGCAACTGCAAACGGAACGGGATCCGAGATCTCAGAGGCATGGATCTCAGTACGAAGTCACTACGCTACGACCTCACCGGCGCGCTTCGGTGCACAGCAACCGCCACTCAGATACGTCGGCAGCGTCCTTACCATTACCTGAGATCTACGCTTCTGACATCTCGGATCCCGTTCAGTTTGCAGTTGACAGGCACCCTCAGCCCCAGGGATCTCTAGAACTCCATCTGCGCCCCGAGCTCCACCACCCGATTGGGCGGTATCCCGAAAAACTCCGTCGCCGAGCGCGAATTGCGCTGCATGAAGATGTAAAGCCGCTTGCGCCAGTGGGCGAGCGGCTTCGTTCCGGTGGGGATGAGATTCTCGCGGCCGAGGTAGTACGTGGTCTCACTGGGCTTGGCGACGATACCATGCTCTGCCGCCAGTGCGAGAATCTCCGGCACGTTCGGCGTCTGCATGAAGCCGTACTTCGCCTTGATGCGCCCGAAATTGTGCGGGAAGCACGTCACCTCCACCCTCTCCGTGATCGGAACCTCGGGCACCTGGGTGGAGACGATCGACAGGAGAATCACGTTCTCGTGCAGCACCTTGTTGTGCTTCAGGTGATGCAGCAGCACCAGTGGCGCGTCCTTCGACTCCGATGTCAGAAACACGGCGGTGCCGGGGACGCGCGGGGGCTTGAAGCGCTTGTCGGGATTCTCGTCACCGAGGTCCCGGAGCAGCGCGTCGAGCGGGATCGAAGCGTCCACCAGCAGGCTACGCACGATGAGACGTCCCCGCTGCCACGTAGTCATCATGATGAAAATTGCCGCCGCGATGACGAGGGGCACCCAGCCACCTTGCACGATCTTGAGCATGTTCGCGGAGAAGAACGCCAGATCGATGATCAGGAAAAAGGCGGTCAGGAGGCCGGCGCGCCAGACACTCCACTGCCAGTGCGACCGCGCGAGGACGTAGAAGAGAATCGTCGTGATAGTCATT
>JBGQIT010000132.1:0-7349 GCA_041498575.1 Gemmatimonadaceae bacterium | reverse complement strand
TGCGCGAAGTGCCATTTCTGCGGCTGAATTGGCATCGGGAGATCGCCCCTGGGCAGGAGCTTTTCCGGTACCAGGGGAATCTCGATCGGCGTGGGGTTGCCAATGGCTTCCGTCAGAAGCCCGATCATGTTGTGGAAATAGACGGTCGTCCTCAATCCGCCATTCCACCAGGTGGAATAACTCGAGCCGCTTCTCATCGTGGCGCCCGGTTTCCCTTCCGCGACGAACCTCGAATGCATCGCCGCACCAACAAGGTCGAGCTCCATCGGAACCAGCGGATCGAAGTTGTAATTGAACGGATCCCGAAACGGAGGCGCGAAAATCACCGTTCCGATTGGGCCGGTCTGGTGATGGTTGTACATGATCTGCGGATACCAGGCCCTGAACAGAATGCTGTCCATCGCCTGCGTCTCGGGCTGAGACGCCATGTAGGAGTCACGGTTGTTGTCGTGGCCGGCGTACTTGTGGTAGAGCCTCGGCAGTCGCGCGGTCGTCCGCTTGAGCGTATCCGCTTCGCGCATGTACCAGTCGGACACAAGCTCTTGCCCATCCGGATTTGCCGGAACCAGCAATATGATGTCGTCGCGGAGAAACCTGAGCGTCTCCGGATCACTTCGGCTCACGAGGTCGTATACCATCTGAATCAACTGCTGGGCGCCCAGCACCTCGCTGGCGTGAAGACCCCCGTCGATCCACACGACGGACTTCCCCTCTGAGGCCAGCGCGTGAGCCTGGGCATCGGTGAGATTCCCTGCCAGCGCCAGGCGTCTCGATATCTCCTGATATCGACCGAGCTTTCGGTGGTTTTCCGGCGCCGTGACGATCGCCATCCAGATCGGTCGTCCCTCGGCCGTCGTGCCGATACGCACCATCTTCATCCGGTCAGATTCGCGATCGAGCTTTCGCCAGTAGTCGATCATCTGCGTGTAGTTGGCGAGAAAGTAGTCGTCGCCGATGTCGTGCCCGAACTGGGCGCGCGGCGAGGTTATTCCCGTTTGCGCCGCGGCGGCATTTCTTGTGTGCGCCGGAGCCGCGGCCATTATCGCCAGTACGCAAAGCGGCAGGGCCGTCTTGGATTTCAGGCTTCGCATCGAATTCATGGGTGAGCGAACGGTATCGGTCGGATGCGCTCTCGAACCGAAAGCGGACCGCGATAGAATTTAACGGTCAGGCGTTTAGGGTGCTGCCACGGGTCGTGCGGCCCGCCGCTATAATCACGCCGCCAAGCATGATCGCTCCGCCGACCAGAGTCGACACTGTGGGGACCTGCCGGATTGAAGGGATGATAGCTCCCAACACAGTCGCTCCAATGGGCTCGCCCAGCACGGTCAGGTTGACGACATACGCGGGGAGGAACTTGAGAGCCCAGTTCATTCCTGTATGTCCGAGCAACATCGGTCCGAGAGCCAGACCGGCGAAAATCGCGATCTCTCGGGGCGGCTGCGGCGCGAGGGCGACTCCGCGCGACAGCGCCACCAGCGACAACGTCGCGAACGCCGCCGAGTAAACGATTCCCACATAGGCCCAGATGCCAAGTGATCTGCGCAGGCTGCGACCGATAGTGTAGTAGATAGCTGCCGTCACCGCCGCCGACGCCGCCAGCAGATTTCCAAGCAGCGGGTCATTCCCGCTGAGCGCCATGCCACCTTTCAGGTCAGGCGCGGCAACTACCAAAGCACCGAGGATCGCGATGGCGATGCCGACGACCTGACGGCGTGTCGGAGCCTCTCTGAGAGCCACGGCCGAGATCGTCGCCACGACGGCAGGCTGAAGATTTACCAGTGTGACAGACGCTGCAATCGTCGTGAGATGAATCGAGGCGTTCCAGGCCCAGAAATGGAGCGCCAGCGAGACGCCTCCGGCGCCCGCAAGCGTGAGCTCGCGCGAGGTGATGCGCTTCCAGTCGCGCCATTCCCCAGTCCCGACGAGAAAAACGGCAACGATGAGAAGCGAGAAGCCGAGACGCCAGACGGCGATCGCCACCGGATCCGCGGTCGAAAGCCGCACGAGTGGACCAGCGAAGGAGATGCCGAGCAGCGAAAGCGCGAGTACCCAGTATGGCTTAGTGGACATGGCAAAAAAAAAGAGCCGGTGCGCGAGGCACCGGCTCTTTTTTTCAGGACAACCTTACTCGCTCTTCGGGGTTTTGACCAGTCGCATCTCCGCGGCGGCGCGGCCCGCGTGTCTCAGAACCTTGTCGTCGTACAGGTGACAGTTCGGAGTGTTGCGTCCGCGAACGCAGCCGTTGTAGCGGAGCAGCGCCACACGCGTGTTCGGCGCGCTGCGCATCGCTTCCTTGAGGATCTGAACGCCGTGGCAGATGTTGCTCTCGATATTGAACAGGTCCGACGATCCGCAGCCCCACTTCCCGCTGTGGAGCGGCATGACCTGCATCAGGCCGCGCGCGCCGACAGAGCTGCGGGCATGCGGATCGAGCGTCGCGTCTTCGGTGAGAAGAACGCCAACGAGAAGCGCCGGGTCGATATGCTCCTTGTCGGCCTGGTCTACGAGGGCGTCGGCGATACGGAACGCCAGGGCGCGATCGTGCGTGTACTGATTCAGAACCTCACCAATGCGGAACGCCTGCTCGGTGGGCTGTGCAGCGTCGACAATAGCCGCGGGCAGTCTCAGCAACTTGCCCGGGTTCGCATACAGCGGGTGCTGCTGCGAAATCGTCCACACGGCTCCGCTGACGAGCAGCACGCCCAATGCAAGCGCATGGGATGCGGCGCGCATAGCAGTCTTCATAGGCGAAGACAGCTTCGGCGGAGGTGCGTTTAACGGCTTGAGTGACTTCTTCACAGTTTCTCCTGGAATTAGTACAGCCCGGCCATGCTTAGATGAGCGGAACAAGAACCCTTCCCTTCTCATCGCGGTACGCCCGGCCCAACCGATCCGCAAAACCGTGCAGAACTTCCATGTCCCGCTCACGAACTCGGTACTGCGCTGCCGTCGTCGGGAGCCTGTATGTAGCTATGCTCTCGCTGGCCGGCATTTTTTTCACCTGCATCCTGCCCTTCACCAGCTCCGCTCCTCTGGGCTTGGCGAAGTCCCACATCCTTCTACCTATCTGCGAGTTCGTCAGCGGACAGTCCGGATAACGCGCCCGGATGTACCGGATGAAGTACTCGTTGTCGATCAACCTTTCCTGTGCCTCTGCCGGGGGTGCATCGCCCAGCTGTATCGCCGGCCGCTGACCCGGTGGCGTCTGCCAGCGTTTCAGATCCTCGGCCTCGAGAGAGACCTGGATCTTCGCGCCCAGAACGGCCGCTATCTGTTGCAAAAGATCGAGCGAGACATTGTAGTCCTCGTCATGCTCGATATTGCGTATTGTCGACGCCGACACTGGTCTAGCCATGCGTGCCGCAACGTCTTCGCGACGAAGACCCCTGAGCTTTCTGATTCGCTCAAGTTCCCGTCCGATCCATTCTGCCATTTCGATTCTATTGTGGTAATGCCACTGCTGAGATACGTATTACGGTACCTCTATTGACGAATTCGGTCAAGGAAAAGTTCTAAAAATGGGTAGAACGGACGACGTCAATAATGTCCTGAATGTGACGTCGAAACGGCAACCAGTTGAATCACAACAAGTTGCGATGCCAATTCTCAGATTTTCGTGGTGGTCAGATGTTTACAACTGACCTCTGCCGGTTCAATCCGACAGGGAGAAACTCAGCATCTGGGTCGCCGCCTGTTCGGCGAACTTGAGCACCTTGCCAGAGTAGGTGTGGCAATTAGGCGTGTTGGTGCCGCGCACGCAGCCGTTGTAGCGCTGCAGTGCACTGGCCACACTCGGCGATCGCTTGATCAGGTCAGCCAGGATGCTGACGCCGTGGCAAATGTTGTTATCGATCGCGAACAGGTCCTTCGAGGTGCACCCGGCCCATTTTCCCGCGTGAAAGGGCATCACCTGCATCAGGCCTCTGGCGCCGACGGAGCTCTTCGCGTTGGGATCGAGCTTCGCATCCTCGGTAAGCAGGACCCCGACCAGGAGGGCTGGATTGATGTTCTTCTTCCCTCCTTGCACCACGATTGCCCCGGCAATTCTTTGCGCGAGCAGTGTATCGTTGGTGTACTTACGCAGCGAGTACGCAACGCGCTTGATTTCGAGCAGGGCCGCGGAGTCCGTCGGAGGCGTATAGCCTTCGGTACCAGGCACCTGCGCTGTAACGACCGCGGCGGGAAGATGCAATAACTCACCAGGCTTCAAGTACTGTGGATGCTGCTGGCGGATTGTCCAGACGGTTCCCGCCGCGAGGAGAACCGCGGCACTGATGCCGTGGAGCGCTGCCTTTAGAACTCTTTTCCAGCGCGGAGCCGAGGATTGGGAGGGGTGCCGGACCGTCACGTTAGTGAAGTGGTCTCCGGCTGATGACTGGCGCTGGTCGAGCTCAGGATCGGCCATGCCGTGCTTCGGTGCACCTCACATGCCAAACCCGGTATGGAGATTGCCCTCCCGCCGTTACCTGCCGCCCACTACACTGATCAGAAATGAAAGAGTCTGAAGGACTTTACCGCTCCTTTCGCTTTCTGAAGAAAGCGCTCCTCGCACTCGCCGTTGTCCTCCTCGGGCTCCTTCTCTTCGGATACTTCTTCTTCATGCAGCATGTCGACGCACCGAAGGCGTGGAGCGCGGCCGACCGGGAGCTGCAGGGCGGCATGCTCCACTACGGCGAGAAGGTCGAGCGCAAGGCAAAGGTCTTCATGCGTCGGCCGAGCGATTATTACCGCGGCGCGAACGGTATACTCTACGCAACAAACGACCGCCTGATCTTCATCGGCGTCGCGCCGGGAAGCAGGTCCGAGAGCGCGGACGCTCCACCGGTAATCCTGTCGCAGGAATTCCCCAATGACACGCTGTTGAGGATGGACGCACGAAGGCTTTACCTCCTGACCGCGCATGGCGTGCGGGCGACTCATCCCGGAACGCCGCGCGGCGAATTCGCTGCCGTTCGCGGCGAGGAGGCCAACCTCGATTCACTCGTGAGCTACGTGAATGGAATTCACGCGGCGCAGCGCAAAGCGGCGGCGAGCGAGCGACGGCTCCGCGCAGCGGTCGCGGCGCTGATTGCGGAGCCCATTTACTACAAGGTCAAGCGCGGCGACGCCCTCTTCAGCATCGCGAGGAAGTTCGAGACGACTCCCGAGCAGATCCAGAAATGGAATCAGCTCGAGGGCGATCGGGTGAAGATCGGCCAGCGGCTCCTCGTCAAGGCGCCCAGGAAATAGCTGGTCAGAAACCTTCGCGTCGTCTTGGCGTAAGTAGCATCTCGCACGCCTTCGGCGTAAGCTACGGGTGACGCGCCGAATGCGCGTCAAAACACTCAGGAGCAGTCCCCATGGATGACATCAAGCAGACTCTCGACAAGCTGCGCGAAGAGCTGACGAATGCCGGCAAGCGACTGGCCGAGCTGGCGGAAAAGGCCGAGGCGGAGCTTCCCGCCGCCGGAAAGAGGATCAACGAGGAATACATGCGCTTGCAGGCGTTGCTGGATTCCGCGATCGACAAGCTGCGCAACAAGTAGTTGGCGCCCGGGAGGCCGGGCTCCTTTGCCCGCTACACCAGGTGCGGGCGCGCCTCGTGTCCTGCCCTGTATGCCGACAGAATCTGTATGTCTCCGACAGTCGGCGGTGCGACCGAGTAAACGATCCCGAGTCGCCAGCTCTCGTGCGCAAGGTGATAGCGCCTGTAAATGATGTACGGCGCGTCCTGAATCGCCTTCTGCGTCGCGTTATCCTCGATCTCCGACAGGGGCTTGTCGGGTAGACATATCTCCGGCGGTGGCTCCTCGCCGAATTCGAGGCGCATGACCTCGGCGCGGGACGTGATTAGCCAGGATTCCATTGGCGGCCCGGAGAGAAGGAGAGGTGTGGTGCAAAAAATAAATCTGCGCGAAAAAAGCAGCCGCGGCCAGCGCCGTTGCTCCTTACTATTTCACGGACAGTCGATTCCCCAAATGTGTGGGCCAGTCGTAATAATCGAGCACGTCTTGGCGGTTTTGTCGTGAGCGGCAACGGCATTTCATAAATCGGCCTTCATCGACGCCATGTAGGCTGATTGCTTGGTGCTAACGAAGTCCGCGATGGCGATCGCAGCGAGTATGCCCAGGACCACTGTAACAACGAGGAGTTCAATCAGGGTGAAGCCCTTGCTGTCAGCGCGCATCTCACTCCGGAACGAGTTTATGGGAAAGCCAATTCGAATAGTCTGGCGTCCCCTTGGTACGCACAAGTCGAAAGTTGCTAACGGGCGACCTTTGCCTCCGGCTTGGGCCTGAACAGCTGCAGGTACTGCCCGTAGCCCTCGGCTTCGAGTTGCGCCACCGGAATGAACCGCATCGACGCCGAATTCATGCAGTAGCGTAAGTGCGCGGGTGCCGGCCCGTCGTCGAACAGATGACCGAGATGGGAATCGGCATGAGCGGACCGAACTTCAGTGCGCTCAAAGCCCAGCATCCGGTCGGTCTTGGTGCGGATGTTGGCTTGATCGAGCGGCCGAGTGAAGCTTGGCCAACCGGTGCCTGAGTCGTACTTGTCGAGTGAGCTAAAAAGCGGTTCGCCCGACACGATGTCCACGTAGATCCCGGGTTCGTGGTTGTCCCAATAGATGTTTCGGTAAGGAGTCTCCGTCGCCGCGCGCTGCGTCACAGCGTACTGGAGTGGGGTCAGCTTTTTCTTGAGCTCGGCGTCAGCCGGTTTTACGAAGGTGCGCCTGGGAGCCGGCGGCGGAGTAGCGGCGGCGGGTTTGGCTTGGGCCTGTGCGGAACTGCAAAGGAGGGCCGCGGCGGCACCCACCGCGATGAGCGCCACAAAGGAAGCTTTGGCCTCGCGCGCTATTCTATTGTAGTGCATGCTGAGACTCCGGTCGCTGAAAGAGGGGGTCGGGACCTCTCATGATACGCCGATTAGAAGATTATGGTCCAGTGACCGTAGGCGATCTTTGGAGTTAACAGCGGATCACCGCAGCTTACGACGCCATCCCTGATCTGTCCGGCCAGACAACATTGCAAACCGCAAATCAATTCGCAAAAAGAGGCGCATTCTTATCCGTGCGAGTCCTGAGTGGGCAGCTTTAACTCCTTACTCTGTAATGCTTTGCCATGTCCCCAAAGTTCCCGTTCGAGAGTTGCCCGTATCGGGAGTTGCCTCGTTTTGAGGCGCCGCGTCTCTTGGATATGCTGAAGGCCCAGGAAGCCGGCGGCAATTTAGCAACGCTTTCAGGAGACCTTATATGAGCAACAAAAAGGGTTTTACCCTCATTGAGCTTCTGATCGTGGTCGTCATCATCGGCATTCTTGCCGCGATCGCGATTCCGAAGTTCGCTAATACGAAGGACAAGGCGTATG
>JBGQIT010000131.1:0-7390 GCA_041498575.1 Gemmatimonadaceae bacterium | reverse complement strand
GTCGCACCACCTGGGGCGCGCCGCTTTCGCGAGGAGGCCGTGCTGGAACGCGCGGATTGACTCTTCACTTACGCTGATCTCCCGGTGGCGGTGGCGGCGGAGTCTCGGACGAAGTTGATGCGGGCGGTGTCGTCGTCGCAGTCGGACCCGCCGGCCCCTGCGGCGGCTTCGAGGAAGTCACCGACGACACAACCCCGGCAATCTCCGTTGCAACTGACTTGCCAGCGTTCGCTACATCCGTGACCACGCCAACGGCCTTGTTCATCACATTCATCGTTCCGCCGATCACGCCGGCCGACATCCTCCCGGCCCGCAGCGTGTCCTCCACCCCCTCGGCGAACCGCTTGAGGGGATTCGGCGCGGTCGTCACCTTCGGAGCGTACTTCGACTCCAGAAAGTCGATGTAATCGAGGATCTGATAAATCTTCTCTTCAGGGAGCGTGTCGAGCTTCCGAATGAGCCGTTCACGCAGGATATCGTTCATTGCACTCCTCTCCTTTTCTGCGTGTGTCCTCACGCCATTAGTAACGTCCGGACGTCGTGAACTCCAAACTATCACCTACGCTACCGACGACTCGCACCCGTTCAGTTGCAGTTTCATCCGCCGCCCCGCCACCGCGCCCTTCTCCCTCGTACATCAATATGTACGTAATTCGTGCTGGAATGGCCGGTCGTGTAAATGCCGAGGCCCCCCACCAGCTCCGGGTGCTTCAACTCGACGATCTCCACCGCCAAACCTACCATACGGCTGTCGATCGCGGTGATTTTCCCGTCGCCGTTGGCGTCTATCGCCACATCGGCGGCGTCGCCGTATTGGTGCTGACTGTCGCTCGCCGCGCGCCGCACCCTTCGGTTGTGCTCGGGTGCGCGAAATCCGGAATGCACATCAATCTCGATGTCGGCCACCGCCTTGTCGCCGTGCCAGCGCGCGATCTCCTGGATCACCAGCTCCAGCTTGTCCAGCAGCTTCGGATTCACCGCCGCATAACTCGGCCACACTCCCTGCTGATCGTGATTCAGAAAGTCCCCGACGTGCAAATGTTTGGTAATCGGGATATCGACGTCGGCGGGTGTGATCTCCAGAAAACCTTCGGGTGGTGGCGTCTTCCCGCGCATCCGCTCGGCGAGATAAGTCCCGATGCGATAGCCGTGGAGCATCGCCCCCTCTTTTTCTTCGAACGGGACCAGAACTGCGAGCGTCAGCCCCTCGACGTTGCGCTTCTGTCCGCTCTTCAGGAGCGTGAACCTATAGAAGCCTGCCTTGGGGGGCGCGATGACCTTGTCCCCATTGAGTGGTTGCGCCGCGGTCGCGAGCGTCGAATCTCCATTTCGAATCCACGCGTAATACAGCGCGGTGGGATCGCCGTGCACGTCGAGCGGATACGAGATCTCCTCCGCAGGCATCGCGAAGGCGACCTTCAGCTCCCCACTTGCTCCGAAAGCGCTCGCGGATGGTTCCGCGTGGGGAACCACTGAGCGCGTGAACGTTCCGATCGGTTTGTCGGTGACGTCGCTCGCGGCTTGGAGGAACTGGAATGCGCCGATCAGCGCGATCGCGCCCGCGGTGATCCAGACGATCCGCGCGGTGTGGCGCTTTCGGACTGGAAGATCATCGGGAAGCTCGAGCTCTTCGCCCGTTGGATGATCCCTTCTCTCCCCTACGACTCCAGACTCCAAGCTGCGTTAATAGATGTAGACTGGAGTCCCGACCGCGACCATCGGGTAGAGGCGCTCGATGTCCTCGTTGCGCATGCGCACGCAGCCATGGCTCACGGACTGCCCGATCGACTCGGGGTGATCAGTACCGTGGATCCCATAGCCGTCGCCGAGCTCGAGACGGCGCGTTCCGAGCACGCCCATGTACCTGCGGGCAGTGGTTCCGTATGGCGGAACGACAATGTTCCCATTCACGACGATCTCCTTTCCTTCGACGCCCCCACCTAAGACCACCGTACTACCGTTGTTGTAACGCTTCACGACCTCGCCGTTCTGGGTGGTGAGGACCGCGCCATCACCAGTTGGAATTCTCTCACCCTGATCGAGGTGCACGATTCCCAGGCCTTTCTTGTGTGCCTGCTCGACGTAATGCCAATCGGGGGGAACCCACGCCGGATCTTCGCCCTTGCCCTTCACGGTGAGGCGCCCGCGCGGCGTCTCGAAGCGCCACTGTCCCGCCGCTCCGCCCACCAACTCCTTGCCGCTCCCGGTCGCCACCCCTGCATCGAACAGAACTTGCTTTCCCTGCTTGTACCAGAGGCGATGGTCGGCCATGCTGACGACTATGTACGGCTGATTCGTCGCCTCCGCCGCGGTCTGGGTCATCAACGATCTGAGGCTGTCACCGGTCATGCCGAGCTTCGACTTCACTTCGTTGAGGACGCCGAGGTTGTCGTTGTAGACCATTCGGGTGACGTCGCGCTGGTAGCGAAGCTCCGCCGTTTTCGTGAGCAGCATGACGCTGAGTATGGCCGCGATGATGAAGCCGGAAATCAGCATCCAGACTGTCTTGCCGCCGTACGAAAAGATTTTGCTCACTCCCATTCGCTACCTCGTTTACCGCGTTTACTGAACCGGGCGCTTCTCAGTAGAAGTATACCTTCATACCGGCACTAAGGTTCGGCATGATCGCCTTCATGTCTTCGATGCTGATGCGTAGCGACCCGGGAGGAATCGGGGTCGAATCGTTGGCCAGCCGAGTGCTCGTCGACGAAAGTATCTGGGTCCCTCCATCGAGCGTGATCTTCGTCTCGGAGAGATCCGCAACCGTGCGCTCTCCGCGGGGAATCGCCGCTGGTGGTGTGTCCGAGGATTCGGACGGAGTTCGTTCCGGTCCGAATTGAACCGGCATCTCGCGCAGCAGCGCGCCATCTCGAGTGAGGTACATCGTCGAACTGTCGACCGCGACATTCAGGTGCAGCTTCTTGTTGAACAGCGCCTGCCGCTTGGCCAGCTCGATCGCGATCCGGAGCTTGTTCTGCTCCGACTGCACGATCGCATCCGAGCGCTGCCGCTCGGCCTGCGTCATGTGCTCCCGGAGCTGCGCCACGTCGTGATTGTATTTCACGCGCTTGGCGATGAGCCATCCGTCGACGGCGATCATCGCGATGAGCCCGAGCCCGAGGACGAAGACGAATCCCGGATAGGCGCGTCTGAAATCGCGCCAGGTACCGCGGCGCCGATCGCCTTCCGCGGCGCGGTCTGCGCTCCGGCGAGTCTCCGGTCCCGTCTCCTGTTTGGGTCTGAGGATCTCCATAGTCTCTTCGCGCCCTCTCGTCAGGGGGGATTACATTACTGATATAATGGCTATCTCACCGCGTGCGCGGCCAGTCGCGCTCATCGTACTCGATGGCTGGGGCTACCGCCCCGAAACCGAGGGCAATGCGATCGCACTCGCCAATACCCCGACCTGGGATTCGCTCTGGGGTCGCGGCCCGCGCACGCTGCTTGAAGCCTCCGGACTTCGCGTCGGTCTGCCCGAAGGGCAAATGGGCAACAGCGAAGTCGGACACTTGAATCTCGGCGCCGGACGCGTCGTGATGCAGGATCTTGTACGCATCTCTTCGGCCATAGCCGACGGGAGCTTCTACACCAGTCCCGCTCTCACGGGTGCATGCAGGCAAGTGAAGAAGAATGGCGGGACACTGCATTTTATGGGATTGATCGGTTCGGGTGGCGTCCACGCGATCGACACGCACTTGCAGGCGATGCTCGAGCTGGCGAAGCGGGAAGGCCTGAAACGCGTTGCAATCCATGCTTTCCTTGACGGACGAGACACTCTGCCGAAATCCGCACTCGCCTTCATGGAGGAGCTGCTCGATTACATCCGGAAGATCGGCTCGCCCGCCAAGATCGCGAGCGTCTCCGGTCGCTATTACGCCATGGACCGCGACCAGCGATGGGACCGCACGGAACTCGCCTATCGCGCCATTGTGCTCGGTGAGGGAACGCCGGTTACCGATCCGCTCGATGCAATTCGAAAGGCCTACGAATCGGGAAAGACCGACGAGTTCATGCTGCCGGTAGTCGTCACCGAGAATCGCAAGCCGGTCGCGCCAATGAAAGACGGCGACGCCGTGATCTGTTTCAATTATCGGTCGGACAGGATGCGGCAGATCGTGCGCGCACTGATCGATCCGAGCTTCGACGGCTTTGATGTCTCGCGGCGCCCCAAGGTCTCGGTCACTACGCTGACGAACTACGACAAGACGTTCAACGTTCCAGTCGCGTTCGCGCCGACATCGATGGCGCGGATTCTCGCCGAGGTTTTGTCGTCGCGCGGACTCGACATGCTGAAGACGGCGGAAACCGAAAAGTACCCGCATGTGACTTACTTCTTCAACGGCGGCGTCGAAGCGCCGTTTCCCTGCGAGCATCGCGTCCTGGTGCCGAGCCCGAAGGTAGCGACGTACGATCTCAAGCCGGAGATGAGCGCCTCCGGAGTGACCGACGCGCTCGTGACGGGGATCACATCGGGAGAGCATGATTTCATTCTCTGCAATTACGCGAATGCCGACATGGTTGGTCACAGCGGATCGATCCCGGCCACGATCAAGGCGGTGGAAACCGTCGACCAGTCGCTCGCTCGTGTCTTGAAGGCAGCCGAAAGCGCGGGGACCAGGTTGATCGTCACCGCGGATCACGGCAACGCGGAAATGCTGATCGATCCGGAGACGGGCGGTCCGCACACCGCGCACACGACCAATCCGGTTCCACTCGTCGTCGTCGATTGGGAACAGGAGCAGCGACTGCGCACGGGCGGCGCTCTCTGCGATGTCGCGCCAACTATATTGTCCATGCTCGGTATCGAGCAGCCGCCGGAGATGACCGGCGCCACTCTTGGAGTCGATTAGTGAAGCACTTATTGGGCGCTCTGGCGCTTGCTTGTATTGCCACGACCGCGCGCGCGCAGGTCGCCGGACACCTTCCTGAGAACAGCCCCTACAGCGATCTGGAGACCAGCCAGGAGTTCACGTTCTTCGGCGGTCGCTACACGGCCGGCAAGGATCCCATTGGCATCGCGCCGCGCGACGGTCCGATGTACGGGCTCCGCTACCAGATTCATGTTGGCGGCCCCGCTTTCCTGATGGCCCGCTGGTCGCACGTCAACAGCAGTCGCTTCGCGATCGATCCCACCAAAACTGGAACGGCGCGCCAGCTCGGTAAACAGAACGTCTCGGTCGACCTGTTCGACGTCGATCTCGCTATAAATCTCACGGGGGAGAAAAGTTTTCACCACATTGTGCCCGTCGTGAATCTTGGTGCCGGCGTCGCGACCTGCGGCTGTTCGGTAAAGGACGACCCCTACACTTTCGGCACTCCCTTTGCTTTTACTTTTGGTGGTGGGCTCAGGTTCGTCCCGGGCGGGCGGTTTCAGCTGACATTGGACTGGAACGATTACCTCTACCAGCTGAAGTACCCCGCCGCGTACTACCAGATTCCCACCGGCGGCGGGACTGCTGCCCTCACGAACCAGGCTCGCTCATTCTGGAAGAACAATCGGGCCCTGACGCTCGGCGCCTCTCTGCTGTTCTTTCGGTAACCTGAACCGCTCCTCTGTGGGCGGACCCGGAGGATGTGTGGAAAAGGATTACGAAGACATGACGGAGACCGACGAGCTGAGCGATAACGAGCTCCGCGCGCTCGTACGCGACACCTTCGATCAGCAGCTTGCGTTCGATCCGGATGACGTGGAGGTGTTTGTTCGAGATGGCGTCGTCAGACTCGCCGGTCGCGTTGGGACCGAAGAGGAGCTTCGCATCGTCGAACGCGTGGTCACCGATCTCATTGGTCTCAAGACTCTCCGCAACAACATCGTAGTCGATCCAATTCGACGCGCCGAGAGTCCCGAGCCGATCGACGAGCACGTGGTCGACGAGGAGCTGCACGAAGGGCTTCTGCTCGGAGATCGCGCGGTCCCCGAAGACCCGGAAGCCGCGCATCTGCACGAAGACCTCCGGGCGGAGCTGTTCGGAACGACCGACATGCAGGAAGCGATCGAGGGAGGGATTCCGTGGAATCCGCCCGATGGTCCGACGCCAGAAGGCCTCAGCGGCTCGGACGCAACCCCGAACGTGATGAACGACGATCACTAGGCGCCAGCGCTCGGCATTGCGCAAATTAAAGCATGCCGAGCGCTTCTCTTACCAGACGAATCTCGTTCTCAGCCGCGCATCGATACAGCCGCCCCGAATGGAGCGACGAGAAGAATGCCAGCACCTTTGGCGCCTGCGCCTGGCCGAACTTTCACGGGCATACCTACGTGTGCGACGTGACAGTCGGCGGTCCGATCGATGACAAGACGGGATTCGTCGTCGACCTCGGTGTCCTCGACCGGATCCTGAAGGAGCAGGTGAAGGACCGGTTCGACCACCGCAACATCAATCTCGATGTCCCGGAATTCGCTGACGGCAAGCTCGTTCCAACCGGGGAGAATCTCGCGCGTGATATCTTCGATCGTGTCGAGAGGGAGCTGCCCAAGCCGGCGAAAGTGATGCGCGTCACCGTCGGGGAAGACGAAAGCCTCAGCGCTACCTACAGCAGGGAGTAACTCACAATCGTGTCAGGTTTTTTCACACGCCGGGTCGGGCGCGCGCTCGCAACCGCAGTCGCGCCGTTCGTGCTCAGCGCGTGCGTAACTGTGATGAGGACGGTTCACCCCGCTTCATCGCGCGCCGCGCTCGCGCATAATATCGACTCGCTGACGTCGCAGCCGGTGTTCAGAAACGCCAACTGGGGCGTGCTGATCGTCAACCCGCGCACGGGCGACACGCTTTACTCGAAGAACGCGGGCAAGCTGTTCATGCCGGCGTCCAACATGAAGATCATCACCAGCGCGGTGGCGCTGACCCTGCTTGGCCCGGACTACGCCTACAAGACCATGTTTCTCGGCACCAGCGCGGCGCACGACTCTCTATTGGACGGAGACCTGCTGGTGATCGGTCGGGGCGATCCTACTGTGAGCGACAACATGAGGGGGCTCGCTACGACCGTGATGGACGCGCTGGCGGATTCGATTCGCGCTCACGGAATCAGGCAGGTCTCGGGCTCGCTCGCGCGCGTCGGCAACGTGTTCCCGGACTCCATCCACGGCTATGGGTGGGAGTGGGACGACCTTGGCGAGTACTACGGCGCGGGGGTGGACGAGCTGATCTTCAACGAGGGAATGGCTCCGACGACGCTTCGACCTCCGCCCGATACCGTGCGGGACAGCCTTTACTCCGGACCCGCAAAGGATCCGGCGACGGGATACCTCAACGCGCTCCACGATGCGTTGGTGCGAAAGCACATCACGGTCGAGGCGGGAGTGATGGACAGCATCCTGGCGACGCCGATCAAGATGGATACTCTGTTCACGTTCACCTCGCTTCCGATGCGGAACAGTATCCCGGCG
>JBGQIT010000130.1:0-7411 GCA_041498575.1 Gemmatimonadaceae bacterium | reverse complement strand
TGTTCGACGAGCTCCATCATCCCAGTATAATCGGCGTACGCCTGGTAAAACTCGAGCATCGTAAACTCGGGGTTGTGTGTGCGGTCGATCCCCTCGTTCCTGAAATCGTGGCCGATCTCGTACACACGCTCCAGCCCGCCGACGACGAGCCTCTTCAGATAAAGCTCGTCGGCGATGCGCAAATAGAGGGGCATGTCGAGCGCGTTGTGAATCGTCGTGAACGGACGGGCGGCGGCGCCGCCGTACAGCGGCTGCAGGATCGGCGTTTCCACCTCTAGAAAATCCAGCTCGTCGAGAAACGAGCGGATCGAGCGCGTCATGCGTGACCGCGCGATGAACAGCGCGCGGACCTCCGGGTGCACCGCCAGGTCCGCGTAGCGCTGACGGTAACGCTGCTCCGGATCGACGAATCCCGAGTGGCGAACGACCTGGCCGTTGACCTCTTCTTCCTTGCCGAATGGCAATGGCCGAAGGGATTTCGCCAGTATCTCGACGCGGTCCACGCGCACCGTGACTTCGCCGGTCCGAGTGCGAAACAGCGGGCCGTGCACGCCGATGATGTCACCAAGATCGAAATGCGCGAGCAGCGAGTACATCTTCTCGCCCAGCTGATCCTTCTTGAAATAGAGCTGAATTTTTCCCGTGGAGTCGGCAAGGTGCGCGAAGGTCGTCTTGCCGTGCGACCGCCAGGCGACGATTCTGCCGGCCAGGGTCACCGGCGGTCCCTCTTCGCCGCCCCCGAGGAGCGACTGCGCCTCACCGGCGGAGTGCTGGCGATCGAACCCGTACGCGTAAGGCGCTACACCGGCCGCCTCGAGCGCCTCGAGCTTCTCGCGACGCGCCTGAAGAACGAAGTTGAGCTCGTCGGTCACGCTGCCGCCGTAGTCGAGCCGCCACCCTGCTTTAGATATGCTTCGATGAATGGATCGATCCCTCCATCCATCACCTTTTGGACGTCGGGGATCTTTAGTTCGGTGCGATGGTCGTTGACCATCGTGTACGGCTGGAAGACGTAGCTCCTGATCTGACTGCCGAAGCTCACGTCGGATTTCGTCGCATCCAGCTCCGCCTTGTGCGCGTCGCGTTTCTCGACCTCTGCTTGATAAAGCTTGTTCTTGAGCATCTTCATCGCGGTCGCCTTGTTCTTGAATTGCGACCGCTCCGCCTGCGAGCCGACGACCGTTCCGGTCGGGAGGTGCGTGATGCGGACCGCGGAGCTCGTCTTGTTCACGTGCTGGCCGCCGGCCCCGGACGCGCGATACACGTCGATCCGCAGATCCTCGTCGCGAATCTCGATGTTGATCTCCTCGTTCACGACAGGGTAAACGAACACCGACGCAAAGCTCGTATGGCGCCGCGCATTCGCATCGAACGGCGAGATTCGAACGAGGCGATGCACACCGGTCTCCGGTCGCAGGAATCCGTACGCGTACGGGCCGCGGATCTCGAGCACAGCACCCTTGATCCCCGCTTCTTCGCCCTCGCTCTCATCCAGGACGCTCACTTCGAAGCCGCGGCGCTCCGCCCACCGGATGTACATCCGCATGAGCATCTGCGCCCAGTCCTGGGCTTCCGTTCCGCCGGCGCCGGCGCTGATCTCGAGCTGAGCGAAGCGAAAATCATCGGGACCGCGGAGCAGCGATCTCACCTGGAACGATTCGACATCGTCCTGGACCCGCGAGATCTCGGCGTCGAGCTCACGCTCCATTTCGGGCTCGGAGCCGTCCTGCAGGAGCTCATCGAGCTCGAGCGCGCTCTCGACGCGATCGTTGAGTTTGTCGTAAGGGTCGAGCCAATTTCGCAGCGATTTCACTTCCTGGAGTGTCGCTTGCGCTTTCTCCTGGTTGTTCCAGAAGGCGGGGTCGGCCATCTCGGCGTCGAGTGCGCTCAGGCGAGCGCGCTTGCCGTCGATGTCAAAGATACCTCCGCAGCTCCGCCAGTCGCTCTCTGCTCTGCTTCAGACCGCGACCGCGTTCGCTTTCCGCCATTTACCTGGGCCCCCGAGGCCTAGAAGATTTTCTTGCCGGCACCCAGCACTTCGTTCAGTGCTTCCTGAAAGTAGGTGGTGCTCTCCGCCAGCTGCTGCCCTACCTGCGCAATATACTCTTCGAAGCTCTTTTTTATCTCCTCTCGAAAGAGCTGCTTGAGCGTTCCGTCGCGGAGACCTTCCGCGTGCTTGGCGGGATGGTAGGTGATGATGTCCGAAACCAGGGCGCGGGCGAGCCTCTTTGCGCGCTGATTCGGATCCTTGGACAGGAACGGGTTGACCGGACGTCGCACCCCGCCGTCGCCTGTCACTGGGGCGATCGCGGCTGGTGCGGCTGGCGGACGCGAGGGCGCCGGCGGCCGGGACGGAGACGCGGATGGCACGAACGGCGGCGCTGAGGGCCCTGAGGCGCCCGGCGAGGCGGCGGCAGCAACCGGCGGAACCGGGGATGGCGGAGTGAACTCGGGAAGTCCGGACGACGGCGATGGAGGAGTCGCTGTCGCCGTTACTGAAGCTCGCTCGATCGATTCAGGCCTTGGCCTGGGTACCGCCGGAGCTTCCACGGTTCGCGGCTGGGGAGGCGGGGGGGCCGGACGTTGAACGGAGGGGGCTACAGGCGTCCGCTGCGATGCAGAGCCGAACGGGGGCGGATCCCATCCGCCTTGCGTGGGAGGCGCCGAGCGGGGGCGATCCTGGGATCCAGATTCCGCTCCTGGAGACGCCGGACGGGCAGCTCCGGCGCTGGGCGTCTGGCCGGTTGGGGCAGGAATGGAGATGACACCGCTGCACACCGAACACCGCGCGCGCACGCCCGAAGGTGGAACCTTGGCGGGATCCACTCGGAAAATGGAGCGACAATCCGGGCAGCTGACGTTCATTCATTCTCTCCGATCTGGCGTACATCGCGAATCGCCGGCAGCGGCTCCTGCGGCGTCACGCGCTCATCGCTACGTCGATCAACAGTATAAACTGAGCCAGGAAGACTCTTGGCGTACGTTTTCATTTCCGTCGCAAGTTGGCTCGCCTGGCGGGCGGAGGTCAATGTGCGCCGGAGATTGGTGACCACTCCGATCGACAGCGTCATGAGGGGAACCCGATCGAGGTGTCCTCGCCGGTCCTTGCCGAAAAAGTAGCCTGCGCGCCGGTCCTGCTCCGAATACTGGTACGGAGCGAGCAGGTCGAACGTGGCTACGATCTCTCCGCACACCGACGGAATCGCGTTGTAAGGTATGACGAAAATAAAGTCGTCGCCGCCAATGTGCCCGATGAATCCATCCTCGCCGCACGTTCCTTTTACCACGTCGTGGAGCAGCTTGGCCAGAATCCGGATCACGCGATCGCCCTCGTTGTAGCTGTAACGATCGTTGAATTCCTTGAAGTGGTCGAGGTCGGCGTAGCAGACCGCAAAGGCATCGCCAAGCGCCAGGCGCCGGCCGATTTCTGTTTCGATTGCCGATGTTCCGGCGAGACGGGTCGAGGGATGCACGATCAGGTCGCGCTCCGATCTGATCAACATCGCAGTCAGACGTCGATCGGCTTCCGGCGCCTGCATTCCGTCGCGAATGACTTCATCGGCTCCCGCATCAAATGCCTCTGAAAGCGCCTCGTTACTCTTGCCGCACAGTACGGCGCAGGGCACGACCGCCGTGTAGGAGTCCTTCTTCAACCGGTGGACGGCGGCGAGGACCGGGTCCGGCTTCCGCCGGGCGTCGAACACCACGAACCGCGGACGCGCGCGCAGGCCGATGGACATCAGCTCGTCAGCCGAGCTGAGAGTGACGACCGAAGCCTCCTGCGCATCGATCCAGGCGCTTACATGCGCCGGAAGAGAAGCACCGTCGGGTGAGAACCGTATCGCGTTGGGCTGCTGCAAATCGTTGCTGTCCGGGTCGCTGGTGATTCTGGTCTGTCAGAAGAAAAAGAACGCAACTCCGAGCACAGAATACGCCAGAAGCAACAAGGCTCCCTCGAGCCAGTTTGTTTCTGCGTCCCTGATCACGGATGACGTCACTAAAACAGCCAATGTGATGCTCGCCACTTCCATGGTAGTGAAGGCGAGATCCATCGGCTGGTGGAACACCATCCCCAGAAGAACCAACAGCGGCGCAATCAGCAGCGCTACCTGGATGCTGGAGCCAATGGCGATGTTGAGCGCGAGATCCATGCGGTTCCGCATCGCCATGATGATTGCAGAGCTGTTTTCGGCTGCATTGCCGATGATCGGAATCAGGATCAACCCGACGAAGAACTCGGAGAGACCCAGCACCTTCACCGCCTCCTCTGTAGCCGAAACGAGAACCTCCGCCACCACGCCGATGGTGACGGCAGCGGCGAGCAGGATTCCCATTGCCTTCTTAGACGACCATTTTGGGGCTACAGTCACGGCTGGACCGCGTTCGCTCTCGAAAGTCGAGGCATGCGTCCCGAGGGAAAAGACCAGCCAGGCGACGTAGCCGGCGATCAGAAGCCCGGCCACGTAGTGGGACATTCGCACTGTCGCCACTCTATCGGGATCGGGATGGAGCCCATAAAAAAGCGCGGGTACCACCAGTCCGAACACGGCGATGAGGAGGACCGTCGAGCTTGCTCCCGCCAGATGTTGATTGAACTTCTGCACCTTGAACTTGAGCCCCCCGGCAAATAGCGCGATCCCCAAAACCAGGAGGAGGTTGCTCAGTATGGAGCCCGTGATCGAGGCCTTTACGAGATCGATCAGGCCCGCTTGGAGCGCAATTGTTGCAATGATCAGCTCTGCCAGATTCCCCATCGTCGCGCTCAGTACGCCGCCGAGCGCCGGGCTGGTATGCTCGGCTACGGCCTCGGTTGCAGCGCTCATGATTCCCGACAGCGGAATGATTGCGAGCGCGCTCAAAACGAAAACCGTGAGCGGAGGCGCCCCCGCGATTCTGGCCAGGACGGCAATCGGAACGAAAACGAGCAGTGCATAGAGGATTTTCATCGACGCGCCCTCGAGTGCCACTCAAGGATTGTGAACGGCGCGTCGCGAGCGCGCCTGCGGCCCGCGCAGCATTTCCGCCAGATCAAAACAAGTAACGGAGAGAGACGTACACCGGGGCCTGCCCACCCTCGGCCGGCAGCCCCCCGAATGTTCGCGCGATGTCGAACACGAAGCCGCCGCTCTGCAGGCCGAATCCGAGGGAAGCGCTGGCGTCTCCCCGCCGGTCGTGCCCGACGAAACCAGCGCGCAGATGCAACTTGCCCTGGTACGTGACGTCCGTACCGACACGGACCGATTTCCCGCCGAACTCCCGGGAATTGATATAACTTCCCGCTGCGCGAAGCTCCGTGTCCTTCAGGTAACGATCGATAAACTTGAGACGGTACATCGCGCCGAGCTCGACTTGAGTGGGAAGCGGATCCCTTTGGTTCGTTTGCTCCGAATTGAGTTTTCCTCCGAGATTGCGGACAGCAGCTCCGAACGTGAGGGGCGCTCCAACTTCGACTTCGTATTGCGCGCCGAGGTCAACCGCTCGCGAGCTCTGGACCGCGGGACCGACGCTGCTGCATTCGCCGGAGCAGTCAAAACGGATCTGTACCACCTTGTAGTTGAGCCCCGCACTCAGCCGCTTCGTCAGGCTCGCCGCGTAGGTGCCCGCAAGAACCACGTCTCGCGGAAAGATGACGCCGATCACGAAGTTGTTCGCGTCGGTCACCTGCTGGTCGCCGAGGTTGAGAATGTTGAGCGAAAGCGCCGCGATCCCGTATGATTTTGTCGGTAGTACGAACGAGAGAGCGTCGCCGACGCCAGCGATGGTTTTCGAGTGGTGGATTGCCAGCTCCCGCTTATCCTGGCCGGCAATCGATGCCGGATTCCACCAGATGCCTTCGCTCCCCGGTTTTTCCGCGACCATCGCTTGCCCCATGCCGACCGCAACCGCGCCAGTCGGAAGCAGCAGAAAGAGCGAACCCTCGCTTCCCGTTGGCGCTTGGGCCCGTGCGTGTCCGGCGAGAAGGGCCGACAGCCCTACGCTAAAAAGGAGTCGCCTCATCGATCAGCATGATTGGGATGTCGTCACGCACGGCGTAGCGCAGCCGGCACTTGTGGCAGATGAGGACCTGCTCCGCCTCACGATACTCAAGCTCTGTCTTGCATTTTGGACAAACGAGAATTTCCAGAAGACGTGCAGACAAGCTCATTTGCTTTTTCCTGTAGCGAGTTGATAACCGAATCGTGAAAGACTGCCGGGATTCTTGCGCCAGTTCGCGAGGACCTTGACCCAGAGATCGAGATACACCCTGTCACCGAGAAAGGCTTCGATCTTCTTGCGCGCCGATTCCCCGATGCCGCGGATCTGGGCACCCTTGCTGCCGATGATGATTGCCTTCTGGCTGTCCCGCTCTACGTAAATTACTGCGCGGATGTAGAGAGGCGAGCGCCCCTCACGAAATTCTTCGACCTGAACAGCCACGGCGTACGGTACTTCGTCGTGCAATTGTTCGAGCACCGTCTCCCGAACCAGCTCCGCGACGAAGAATCGAACGGGCTGGGTGCTGATGTCGTCTTCCGGGTACAGAAAGGGACTTTCGGGCAGATGCCGCGCGATGCGGGCCATCAATTCCGGAATGCCATCTCCGGTGAGCGCCGAGACGTGCACGACGTCCTCACCCGCGCCGGCTTCCTCGCGGCGGCTCGCCGGGATCGCGTCCGACTTGTTGAGAACGGTTATCACGGGGGCGCGCGGTGCTGAAGTCAGCCCGGCTGCTTCGGCGAGGGATGGTGGTTTCCCTTCTGTCGCGTCGGCGAGGTACACGATAACGTCGGCCTCATCGAGCGCGCGGAGAGCTGTCGTGCGCATCGCCTGTTGAAGCAGATAACCAGGATTCAGGAGTCCGGGAGTGTCCAGAATCACCATCTGGGAGTCGTTCTTGGTGTAAATCCCGACGACCCGGTCGCGCGTGGACTGCGGCTTCGGACTGGTGATGCTCAGCTTTTGGCCGACAATGCGATTCAGGAGCGTCGATTTTCCGACGTTGGGTTTCCCGACTACGGTGACGATACCCGCTTTAGGCATTCAGGAACATAGTCGAGTACCAGAGGAGAACTGCAACTGAACGGGTGCCAGACGTCAGTAGCACCGATGCCAGTTTCTAGTTCACTACGCTTTGACTTGTCCCTGCGGCCTATGAGCAACTGCCTGCACGGTGACGCCAGGTAATAAAGTCCGGACGTCGTGAACTACCGACTGACTTCTACGCTACTGACGTCCGGCACCCGTTCAGTTGCTTTCCAGCGGAAAAACAAAAAGGGCCGCCCAGGAAAACCTGAGCGGCCCAATGAGGTGCCGGCGACGGCCTACTCTCCCGCGTCCTCTCGAACGGAGTACCATCGGCGCTGTAGGGCTTAACGACCGTGTTCGGAATGGGAACGGGTGTGGCCCCTACGCTCCAGTCGCCAGCGAAAAT
>JBGQIT010000129.1:0-7420 GCA_041498575.1 Gemmatimonadaceae bacterium | reverse complement strand
GATTCCCGCGCGCACGATTCATCCCGTCGATCTGCTCGACGCATCGTACGCCGCTTTCGGCCAGTAGCGCCCGTTGTGGGCACTGGCTTAATTGCAGGTAATGTCGGAAATGAGCGAGTATTCCGCGTTGCACAACGGTGCTCTCTTTTTCGACCGGAGCGACCGGACGCGCATGCGGATCTCCGGGCCGAAGGCCGCCGAGCTGGTCACCGGCATGGTGACGAACGACGTTTTGGCTCTGCTCCCGGGAGAAGGCCAGTACGCCGCCGCGCTCACACCGAAGGGGAAGATCGTCGCCGACCTTCGTATCTTCGCGCTAGACGATGCGCTTCTCATCGATACATCCCCCGCCGCCGCTCCGGGATGGAAGGAGATGGTGCGGAAATACGTCAATCCGCGCATCGCACCTTACCACGATCTCACATCCGAGCTGAGTGACTTCGGAGTCTTCGGACGTTCGGCCCATGCCGTCCTGTCGCGAGTGTTGGATGTCGACGACAAGGACCTCGTGTCGCTTCCGCCTTATGGCCACATCAGCCGGCCATTCGGGAATGTGACTGTGATCATCGCTCGCGTTCCCGAGATCGATCTCGATGGATTCGAGATACTCATCCCGACCGAGGCCGCGGCGTTGCTCAAGGCAAAGCTGGAGGCAGCGGCAGTCTCCGCCGGAGGTCAGGACACCTGGGAAATAGCGCGCATCGAGAGTGGTCGTCCGCGGTGGGGTATCGACATGGATGAATCCACTCTCCCGCAGGAAGCCAACTTTGACGAGCTAGGCGCGATCTCCTACACCAAGGGCTGCTACATCGGACAAGAGACGGTCGCGCGCGTACACTTTCGCGGCCACGTGAATCGTTTTTTGCGCAGACTGCGATTCGTCACCCGGCCCGCGCCGCCCAAGGGTGCCGAGCTGGTAGATGAAACGGGAAAGGTGATCGGCGACATTCGAAGCTCCGCTCTCTCGCCGCGATTCGGCGGTGTCGCCCTCGGGATGGTGCGGCGTGAGGTGCCGCCGGGGACAACGCTGCAGGCGAAGTGGGAGGGGGGAGAATGCAGCGTTCAAATCGAGCAAAACGAAAAAGGCGCCGCTGTTTAGCGGCGCCTTCTTGATCTCCGGGAAGAAGCTTACTTCTTCTTCGTGGTCGCCTTCTTGGTGGTCGTTGTCTTGGTCGTCGTGGTCGTCGACGCGGCAGTCGAGCTGGCGGTCGTGTCCATCTTCATGCCGGTGTCCATTGCGGCCGGGGCCGGAGCCATGGCGGGAGCGGACGTATCGGCGGTCGCTGATTCATCCTTCTTGGCGGTGCATGCGGCAAGTACGAGAACAGCGGCGACAAGAGCCAGGCGCTTCATTTACGATCTCCTTAAGAGGACGTGGGATAAGTCGCCGGTCCGTGCCCGCGATCGCGGTGCCCGTTTTTGGCGCGCGCGAAAATTTATCTCATCTAGAACCGCTGTCAAGGGCAGAAGCTTCTAGTTGGCCTCTCGCCCACGGACTAGATTAACTCTCGAAGTCGGAATTTCCCTTGGAGAATCAGTTGTCGGTCTATCCAGAAACATTTGGCGCACTCAAGCGCTCTGCCTTCGGCTCTCCTGACCGGAGACAGCAGTCAGTCAAAGATGAGCTCCGCTCGAATCTTCTCACCCGTCTCGCTACTCGAAAACCCATTTTCCACGGGGTGATCGGTTACGAAGAGACGGTCATGCCGCAGATCGTCAACGCTCTTCTGAGCCGGCACAACTTCATCCTCCTCGGACTTCGGGGACAGGCGAAGTCGAGAATCCTCCGTGCGCTGACTACTCTCCTCGACCCGGCAATGCCCATCATCGCCGGCAGCGAGGTGAACGACAATCCATTCGCCCCGATCTCCAAGTTCGGAAAGAATCTCGTCAGCGAGGCTGGAGACGACACGCCGATCGCCTGGCTACAGCCGGATCAGCGCTACGTGGAGAAGCTCGCCACCCCAGATGTAACCGTTGCAGACATCATCGGTGACCTCGATCCGATCAAGGCCGCGCGCGGAGGGCACATCCTCGGCGACGAGCTCACGATGCACTACGGGATGCTGCCGAGGGCAAATCGCGGAATCTTTGCTCTCAACGAGCTCCCGGATCTCGCCGGAAAGGTGCAAGTCAGCCTCTTCAACATCATGCAGGAAGGCGATGTCCAGATCAAAGGGTACCCGGTGCGCCTGCCGCTCGATGTCATGATCTGCTTCACCGCGAATCCCGAGGACTACACCGCGCGCGGCAAGATCATTACGCCCCTCAAGGATCGCATCGGGAGCGAGGTGACCACTCACTATCCCGAGAGCGTCGAGCTCGGCATAGCGATCACGAACCAGGAAGCGTGGACCGCGCGCGGCGCCGGAAAGGTGCGCGTTCCGGACTTCATCGCCGAAGTGATCGAGCGGGTCGCATTCGAGGCACGGATCGACAAGCGCATCGACAAACGCTCGGGGGTCTCCCAGCGCATGCCGATCTCCGTCCTGGAGAACGTGGTGTCTAACGCGGAGCGCCGCGCGATTCAGACCGGTGAGCGTGACATTGTTCCGCGGATTGCCGACATCTACGCCGCGCTGCCTGCGATCACCGGCAAGATCGAGCTCGAGTACGAAGGCGAGTTGGTCGGCGGACACGTCATTGCGCGAGAGCTGATTCGCCGCGCCGCCGACGCTACCTATCAGGATCGCGCGGGTGGAATCAATACCGACGAGATCATCATGTGGTTCGACGTCGGTGGGGCGCTCCAGGTAACCGATGATGTGCCGGTCGATGCCGTCGTCGAGGGTTTCGGGAGCGTGCCCGGATTGATGCAGGTAGTGAACACCGCTGGCCTGGCGCCGATGGACGATCTCCCGGTGGTTGCCGCCGGGTGCGAATTGGTGCTCGAGTCCCTCGTCGCGCGCAAGAAAATCGCGCGCTCAGACGCGGGGACGTACGGCCGGGCCGTCGAAGAGAAGCGCCGCCGCCCCTATCAGGACTGACAATTGGCGATTCTCACGGTCTCACGGCTTTATGGGTCGGGAGGCTCGGAAGTTGCCGCCATCGTCGCCAAAACCCTCGGCTGGTCCCTGCTGGACAACGCCGTAGTCGATGCGGTAGCTACACGCATGGGATTGAGCGTCGCCGAGGTGCAGGCGCGTGAGGAGAGAGTTCCCTCACTGGTGGAACGGCTGACATCGGCGATGGCGATGGGCTCGCAGGAGTGGATGTCGCCGATCGCGGACACCAGGCGCCCGACCGACGAGCAGCTGATCGAAGTCACCCGGCACATCATCGAGGAAGCGATCGCGCGCGGCCCATTGGTCGTGGTAGGGCGCGGCACTCAGGAGATGCTGGCCGAGCGTGACGATACGCTCCACGTGTTCTGCTACGCGCCAAGGAAGGCATTGATTGCGCGGACGATGAAGCGGGAGAGCATTGGCGCGGAGGAAGCCGCGCGTCTCGTCGACGAGACGAACAAGCAGCGGGACCAGTGGGTGCGGCTGCACTGGGAGCGCGACCGGCGGGCGCTCGAGAATTACGATCTAAGCGTGAACACAGAGCGAATGGGGATCGAAGGGTCGGCTCAACTGATCGTGAGCGCCGCGAGGAGCAGGTTCAAGCTCTAGACTGAACTGCTACTGAACGGAAGAACTGCAACTGAACGGGATCCGAGATCTGAGAAGCATAGATGTCAGGGGTTAGGCACTGCGCTGGGACCTCACTGACGCAATTCAGGCAAATGCCGTGGCAATGAATCGCCTCGGGATGGTCGGCGCGCAGTGACCAACAACTGAGATCTCTGCCTCTGACATCTCGGATCCCGTTCAGTTGTTTTTCTATCACGGATTCGTCGCCCAGATGGTCGCCTCCGTGACTGAATGACGGTCTGGCGGGTCTCGCCTTGTACCACTACGTTGGTTATCCCTCGCTTAGCCTGACGCCTCCTGCCGACGCCGGTGCCCTCCCAATTATTGGGAGTGCGAGGTGTTCGCTCGTTACACGCCGACCGGGAGGTGTCTATGCCTACCGCGCCCCTTCAGAGAATGATTGCGGTGCTTCCGCTCGTCTCACTCGTCGCTTGTGGGTCAGATTCCGCTGGACCCTCGCGCCTGGCCCCCGTCCAGGTTCAATACTCCTTCTCACGGTCGGAGTGGTCCACGCCCGTAAACTTCGGCGCAACGATCAATTCGACCGCCAATGAAATGAACGCCGCGCTTTCGCCGGACGAACTGAGTCTTTACTTCACTTCGGACCGACTTGGCGGGTTGGGCATAACCGACATTTGGGTTTCGCACCGCAACTGCGGAGATTGTCCCTGGCAAACACCGGTGAACCTTGGGGCGCCCTTTAACAGTTCTAGTCAGGACGCCGGACCAAGATTGTCAAACGATGGACATCTTCTCTTCTTCCAGAGCGATCGTCCCGTAGGATCGAATGTGGGTGGGGATATCTACCTATCACGTCGGAATAATCCGAACGACGACTTCGGGTGGGGACCTCCCGTGCGGCTCGGGCCGGATGTGAACACGCCAGACGGAACCGAAAACGCAGCCGCATACCTCCAGAGCGCGGAAGACGGAGGGGGGAATCTCTATTTCAACCGCACCACGGCCACGGTTCCGATGCCGGAGCTCTACGTTGCGTCCATCACGCGCGACGGTGAAACTCGTGGTCCCGCCGTCCTCGTTTCTGAGCTCAACGTTCTAACGGCCAATGACCAGCATGCGACCATCCGGAAAGATGGAAGAGAGATCTTTTTCTCCTCCAACCGCACGGGTGGCCTCGGCTCGTTCGATATTTGGACTTCGACTCGTCGCAGTGTCAACGAACCATGGTCTCCGCCAGTCGCTGTCGACGCTCCGCTGAACACCACGTCCTCGGATCAGCAGCCAAGCTTGTCGTCCGATGCCCGCACCATCGTGTTCGCTTCCAACCGGCCGACTGGCTTGGGAGGCAACGACCTATGGATGTCCACGCGGACTTCGAGCGGTCACTAACAGCTCTCCACGAGCTGCCCGAGACATAACCGCTGGAGAACGTTTGCGCATCTTCGAGTTCATTGAACGCGCACGGCTAAACCGCGAGCAGCGCCATCTGCTCAGCGACATCGCCCGACTAGCGGTTCAGTATTCCGACGGCGAGGGCGAATCAGTTCAGAACCCAATCATCATCAGCAACGCACGATTCGACCTTGAGGGAGCAGCGGCAGAATTTGCGTGGCTTATTCGGCGCTTCGGAACCATGGGTCTCGATTGGCGCGTTCGGTCCCATGGAGGTGCTGCCCGGGACGTCCGGAAAATCGATCGCGTTGTAATCGCCGTTCGCGATGGCGGAGAGAGAAGCGTGTTCTTCGACATTACCGAATCGTGCGGCAAATGGCCTTCCGGCGATAGTTCTCCGTCTGCTTGATCCTGGGTTCGTTTAGTCCAAAGCCTACTTGGGGTTAGTCGCCCAGATCGTTGATTCGGTGACGAACCCCCGATCCTCGATCTCCAGCATGCCCACAATGAGCTGGGCGATGTCCGTCGACCGAAGTTTGGTTGGATTGTCGGGCTTCGTGTGTGTCGACTCGCCCTCTCCGAAGCTGGTCTGCACCTCGCTCGGGTTCACCTGCATGACTCGAATGTTGTGCTGCCGAAGCTCCGCCCTCCAGCATTCGGTCATCGCGTGCACCGCGAATTTGCTCGAGCAGTAGGCCGTTCCGTTGGCGAATCCACGCTGCCCCGCGGTCGAGGAGATGTTCACGATATTTCCGTAGCTCCGGCCAACAAAGTGCTTCGCTGATTCCCGCGCGACGAGCATCGCTCCGAGCACGTTGGTCTGCCAAACGCGGAAAAACTCGTCTCCCGTCAGCTCGAGGAGAGGGGCGAATGAGCCAAACCCGGCGTTGTTGATGAGCACGTTGTAGTCGCTGTACTTCTTGACCACAGTGGAGATCATCCGCAGCACGTCGTCCTCCTTGCTCACGTCGGCGACTATCGGCAGAGCATCGATCTCCCTGGCCGCCGATTGGAGCATATCCTGGTGACGCGCACAGATAGCCACTCGCGCGCCACGCTTGCGTAGCAGGCGCGCCGTCTCGAGTCCGATTCCACAGCTGCCGCCGGTGACGAGCACCGCCGCGTTTTTCAGATCCACTGCTTCTCCCTCGCACCGATCGTTTCGCGCACAACCCCGGCAAAGTCCATGATGTCGCCCTCGGCGGTGTCGAACGAAGTGATAAGGCGCGCTTCAGAAGTGGCCTCGTTCCAGATGTGAAACGGCCACCGCTCCTGCACCTTCGGGATTATCTCCTTCGGCAGCGTGGCGAACACTTCGTTCGCCTGCACCGGCTGCGTAAGCGTGACACCCTTGATGCCGGCGAGCTCTCCCGCCAGGAGCTGCGCCATTCTGTTCGCATGAGCCGCGCTTCTTTTCCAGAGATCGTTGGTCAAGAGCGCGTTGAACTGCGCCGCGATGAACCGCATTTTCGACGAGAGCTGCATCCCCTGCATGCGCTTGAACTCGAAGTCGTCGGCCAGCGCCAGCTTGAAGAACACGACGGCCTCTCCTGCTACGAGGCCGTTCTTCGTCCCTCCGAATGAGAGCGCGTCGACACCCGCGCCGCTCGTGATCGCTTTCAGCGGCACGTCGAGACTCACGGCCGCGTTGAAGATTCTGGCGCCATCCATATGCAGCAGCAGCGAGTGCGAATGCGCGAAATCCGCGATGGCGCGGATCTCCTGCGGCGTGTACACCGTGCCGTACTCCGTCGCTTGCGTGATGGAGATCGCGCGCGGCTGCGCGTGGTGTTCGTTCCCTATGTCATGCAGATGCGCCCGGATTCCGGGGACGGTGATCTTTCCGTGCGGCGACGGAACCGGGAGCAGCTTGCATCCGATGTGCTTTTCAGCGGCACCGCATTCGGAGGTGTGGACGTGCGCCGTCTCGGCGCAGATCACCGCCTGGTGGGACTGCACCATGCTCTGAAGGCAGAGCACGTTCGCCGCCGTCCCACTGAACACGAGAAATACTTCTGGATCTCCGCCCAGCTCGGCGCTGATCCTGGCTACGGCGTCGCGGGTGTAGGGGTCGCCGCCGTAGGAGGGAACGTGGCCGACGTTCGCGGCGGCCATCGCTTCAAGGACCTCAGGATGCACACCGGCCCAATTGTCGCTCGCGAACGCGCGTCCCGGCTGTTGCTTGTGCGGCATGCGCCTACGATAACTGCGGGATGAGGGAAGCGGGAAGAGGGTAGAGGGATCTGGAAGGAGGTCGTCGTGCCTCCTCCCGCGTCCCTCTTCCCGCTTCCCTCTTCCCTCTTCCCGCCTGCTAGTGAAAGTCGCGGCTGGCGTGGACCAGCTGCTTCACCTCGAGCTCACTGAATTTTTTGCCGATGACATTTCGCACTCCGCCATCGCGCTCGAATTTTCCCTCGACCGCCACGAAGGTC
>JBGQIT010000128.1:0-7427 GCA_041498575.1 Gemmatimonadaceae bacterium | reverse complement strand
GTAGTCCTGCATTTCGAGCTCTCGATCTTCAGCGGTCATCCAGCTGGCGCCGACGGGCGTGTCTGCCGGATGCGGTCCCCCTTGAGGAGGCGAGAGGTAGAAGCGTGAGAGAGCTTCTGGCGCGATGAAGAGGCGGTCGGGGCGCTCCAGCGGCAAGAATCTGGAAAGGAAGCGCCGGGCCAGCTGGCCGTGACCATGGCACACGATCCACACTTCGCTCAGCTCTGCATCGAGGGCCCCCATGATCGCATAACGCGCTGACCTGGGAACTTTTAGGTGGCGCTGCTCGAAGGCGCGAATCTTTTTTTCCGGCGCGACAGGAATCTGCAAAGAGACGCTCGATTGGGGCAACGAATTACCTGGTCAGGGGCTGGAACATGTCTTGCCCCCTATGAATGTACCATTCCCGCTAAGAAATGATTCGCCGCTCCGCCTTGACTGCGATGTTTTCCCTTGTCGCCAGCCCCGCCTCCACCAACCAGAATCCCCTCCCCATGAATCGCATCGCACTGGCAATGGGCATCACCGCCAGCTTCCTCGGCGCCTCGAAGTTGCCGGCACAGGCCACGCCCCTCGACTGGGCTGCGCTCGCACGCGAGTCACAGTCGGTCCTGTCCGATTATCTCCGCGTCAACACTACGAATCCTCCCGGCAACGAAATCCTCGGCGCGAGGTTTCTGAAGGCGATTCTCGATCGTGAGGGAATCGAAGCCCGGATACTGGACACTACGGAGCTGGGGCCAAATCGTGCTAACCTCTACGCGCGCCTGCACGGGAACGGCGGCAAGAGGGCAATCGCGCTCGTTCATCATCTGGACGTCGTTCCGGCCACCCCAGCCTCGTGGTCCGTCGACCCGTTTTCTGGAGAACTCAGGGACGGCTATATCTGGGGACGTGGCGCGATCGACATGAAAGGAAACGGAATTGCCCAGCTGATGGCCTTGATCGCTCTCAAGCGGTCCGGCGTTCCGCTGGCGCGGGACATCGTGTTCATCGGAAACGCCGACGAGGAGCTTGGTTCAACGGGAGCCATCGTGTTCGTGAAGCAGCATCCCGACCTGCTCCGCGACGTGGAGTACCTGCTGACAGAGGGTGCCGACAACGTCCTGGACGACAGAGCAAAAGTTGTCTACTTCGCGGTCGGCGTCTCTGAGAAGCGCACATTCTGGCAGCGCCTCACGGTAAAGGGAGTGCCGTCGCATGGATCACGTCCCACGAAGCAGAATCCGGTTCCCCGCCTCGTCGCGGCGCTGTACCGGATCTCACAGTACGAGACCCCGCTCCATCTGACTCCGGGGGTCGACAAGTTCTTTCGCGACATCTCACGGACATACCCGGAGCCACAGCGATCCTGGCTCGCCAACGTGACCGCCGCGCTCGAGAATCCGCGCGCGAGGGATTGGATATTGAGCGATGTGTCCTGGAACGCGGTTCTCCGAAATACCATCTCGCTGACGGGTCTCGTCGGTTCGAATAAGACCAACGTCATCCCGGGAATCGCCACCGCCGACATCGATGTGAGATTACTCCCCGATCAGGATACGACGGAATTCCTGCGGACGCTGGAGAAGATTGTCGGAGATACGGCGGTGCATTTCACCCACCTGGGCAACACGAAGGCACCGCTGGAGAGTCCCACCGATACCGATCTTTTCCGGGCGATCGAGAGAGCAGCTCACGATCGCGAGCCCGGCGCATTCGTTACGACACCAATGGAAACCGCGGCTACGGACAGGCCGACATACCGCAGGGTGGGAATTACGACCTACGGATTCAGTCCCTTCAAGATTCCGCGACCGGAAATCCAGCGCGGGATGCACGGCAACGACGAGCGTCTGTCGGTTGAGAACGTCGGGTACGGCGTGCGGTTCTACTACGACGTACTGCGCTACGCGCAGTAGCCGGGCTTCGAGCTAGCGCGTCAGCTCTTGTGCCGGAAGGTGATGCGTCCTCTCGTCAGGTCGTACGGTGATACCTCGAGAGTCACGCGATCGCCGGCGAGAACACGAATGCGAAATCTCCGCATCTTTCCCGCAATCGTGGCGTGTACGTCGTGGCCGTTGTTCACCTGAACGCGAAACGTCGCATCCGGCAGCACCTCGGTAACGGTGCCCTCGAGCTCGATTGCTTCTTCCTTTGCCATAAAATTCCTTGGTTGAGACGGTGAAGCTGAAAACCAACTGCGAGGTGAGCTAGGTGGGGGGTGCGAGGTACTAGGTACGAGGGCGGAGGTAGAAGCGCAACGTGGCGCGCGTTACCTCATGCCTCGTACCAACCACCTCGCACCTCTTACCTTACTCTTCTCGCAGTGGCAGTTCAAACCCTTCCCGCGGTAGTAGCCAAAAAAAAAAACGGGGCCGCTCTGGACAACTCCAGATCGGCCCCGCTCCTATCCTGCGTTCAGCAAGCTACGACTTAAGCGCCGAGCTTGGTGACGTTCTCGGCCGCGGGGCCCTTCTGGCCCTGCACGACGTCGAATTCAACGCGCTCGCCTTCAGCCAACGACTTGAAGCCGTTGCCCTGAATGGCGGAGTGATGAACGAAGCAATCCTTCTGCCCGTTCTCGGGGGTGATGAAGCCAAAGCCCTTGGCGTCGTTGAACCACTTTACTGTGCCGGTGGTACGCATGTTCGGTACATCCTCATTCAATTGTGTCGGAGTGCCGTGTTTGCGGTACCTGTCCGACTACTGTTTGTTCGCGGCCGAAATGGCCGCATTTTTTCGCCAAGAAACCAAAAAAGACCTGGCAAACTCCCAGGTCCCTCTACAGTTCGCTGGCTCCAATGCGCAATCGTTGCGCTTCAGGGTTTAAACCTAACCAACCAAGGGTTGCCAGTCAATAAAAGATGTGGCGGCAGGCCATCTCGGGTTATGACGCCCCTACTCCGTCCCATTGCCTTCCAATGGAGCCGTCCGCCCTTCGGCCAACTAGGCCATCTATGCCGACTAGACCATCTATTAGGGTAGCCGGAAGCAGGTAGCCGGAAGCGCCAGAGCGTCGCACATTCTTGGGCGCATGCCTTACGCCTTTCACACCGCCGACGTCTTCACCGATCACATTCACGGTGGGAATCCTCTCGCCGTGATCCCGGACGCGCGCGGCCTGTCTGAAGCGCAAATGCAGGCGATCACGCGCGAGTTCAACTACTCGGAAACCGTCTTCGTTTTTCCTCCACAACAGAGCGCGAATACCCGGCGCGTGCGCATCTTCACGCCGCGAGAGGAGCTGCCGTTCGCGGGACATCCCACCGTGGGCTGCGCGTTCGTCCTCGCGTCGATCGGGGAGATTCCGCTCGACGGGGCCGAGACCCGAATCGTGCTCGAGGAAGGCGTGGGACCCGTACCCGTGCTCATTCGCGCCAAAGATGGAAAGCCCATCTTCGCGCAGCTCACGTCCGCGAAGTTGCCCGAAATCAATGATCCGCCGCCTCCGCCGGAGACGCTGTGCGAGATCCTCTCGCTCGAGCCGAGCCACATCGTGGCGGACGACATGATCGAGCCAGAAGCGGTTTCGTGCGGCGTGCCCTATCTGTTCATCCCGATCAAGAAACCCGAGATGCTCTCCTGGGTGAAGGTCGACATCCCGAAATGGGAACAGGGGCTGCGCGACTACTGGGCGCCCGAAATGTTCGTGTTCAGCGCGGACGACTGGAGCAACATCTTCGAAGGCGGCCATATCCGGGCGCGAATGTTCGCGCCCGGACTTGGCATCGGTGAAGATCCGGCGACTGGCAGCGCTTGCGCCGCGCTGGCGGGGTTCCTGGCGCTCCGCGCGGAGACGCGCGACGGAACGCTGCGCTGGAGCGTCGATCAGGGCGTGGAGATGGGCAGGCCGAGCCGGCTCGAGTTGGAAGTCGATCTCAAGCGGGGACAGCTTGCCGCTATAAGGGTGGGCGGCTCCTCGGTACTCGTTAGCTCAGGAACGCTGCACGTCGAAGGCGACGCCTAAGCTCTACTCGAGGTAGTGGTACAACCCGAAGAGCGCCATTCCCGCACCGCCGATGATGATGATCGTTCCGGCCGTGTCGCCAACGAGTGCGCCTGCGATCATCGCACCTACGCCGACGACCATGAGTGCTACATCCTGCCCCTGATGGCGCTGGATCGGCGCCACGGTGGCCTTCGTCGATGCGTCAACCTTCGCCTCGTTCACGCGAAACCCCACCGACGCCGCCTGCAGTGTGGGGCCTTTCGCTGTATTTCGAGCTGGCTGCTGGGCACCGGATACAGCGGGGAGCATAGCAAGAGCACAGAAGCTGATTGCCAGAAAGCGCATTTCGTTCTCCATTGAAGGCGGGAAGAAAGTCCTGAGGAATACGCTCAAATGCGTATTCCGTTACCCGCACAGTTTGGGACGATCTGCGGCAATAAACGTGCACGCCGTCGCGGCGCAACCGTTCCGTCTACACAACTTATCGCTGGTCGCTTCCGCGGTGACGGTCGCGATGGCGCTCCGGAATGTCGATGGTTCCTGACACTTCGACGTAGTCGATGCTGCCACTCCCCTTCGATTCGACTCTGAAATCCTTGCCTACCTTGTTCACTTCGATGCTGCCCGATCCATCGTTCTGCACGACTACCGAGCCTCGTACATCCGTAGCGTAGATGCCACCAGAGCCATCGCTCTCGACGGTAAACGATCCGGTCACGTTGCGAACATTGATGTCGCCGGAGCCATCGTTCACTCTCACATCGCCGCCGACGTTCTCGATCGTGAGATCACCAGAGCCGTCGGTAATGCGGACCGATCCCGCGGCGCCGATCACAGAAAACGATCCCGAGCCATCGCTCGCGTCCAGCGAGCCAATGTTGGTAATCTTCGTATCGCCGCTCCCGTCACCAACTTCGGCGTTGATCCCTTGCGGAACCTCGATCACGAGATCGAGCGAAGCGGAGTAACTGTTGTCCCTGTAACTCCGTTCATCGTCTGGAATATCCGCCTTGATGAACACGACATCGCCACGCCGTTCGGCGATCAACTTGATCCTGGTGAGGAATTGCTGCGAAGATGACCGGGCCGTGCCGGTGACCTGCACCTGCCGCAGGCCGGGTTTTCCTTCGACGCGGAGGAGCCCCGCGCCCGCCTCGACCTCGATGGATTTTGCGCCCGCTGCGTCAACCACAGCATTCCTCGGCGCCGTATATGGGCTGGACCACTGTGCGTGCGCTGCCGAGCCGATTAGAAAAGGCGCCGCCGCGAAGGCTGCGCCGCGAAACTGTCGATTCATTGAGAACTCCCTTCGGGTGTGTCAGGGTTAGACAACCCCTGCCACCCTTACGGTTTGAAGGGAGCCCGGTTTCAGTCTCGCGGCTACGGCGCAGTCCCGAGCTTCCAGATCCCGTTGAGCATATCGGAGGCGTAAACGCGCAACCCGACCAGCTGCACACCCCAGATATAGACGGGTCCCATACCGTTGGGCCCGTGCGCGAGCTCCCGATTCATTTTGGCCAGGTCGCAGCGCCCGTCAGGACTCCTGTCTGCATCGGCGCAGCTCGACAGGTCGCCGGTGATGTCGATCGCCCGCACGCCTCCATTGTAGTAGGCGGCATAGAGAATTCCGCGACTCTCATCGACCGAGAAGTTGTGCGTACCCGCGCCATCGACGTGGAAAAACGCAACCTCACGCGGTGACGCGAAGTTGCTGACGTCGACGACGTGGATGTCACCGCTGGCCGAAACGCCGATGGCGCCGTGTCCTTCCTCGCCGACGAAGGCGTACCGCTTCTCTCCAGTGACGGCGTTGTGAAACCACCAGACGTTGTGAGCCTGACCTCCGACAGTGACGACGCTTCCAAGCGCGATCGGATTCGCGACGGTGCCGCCCCCCGCTCCGCCAATGTCCCAGATCGTGATTCCCTGGTTCCAGAGAGCCGTGATGAGAATTCCATCGCGGACGAAGACGTCATGCACAAACGGGCTCCCCATCACCGCGGTGAAGACCTGGGTGGGTGCAGCCGGATCGGTCAGATCCACGATGACGAGACGTGCGGGAGACACGCTGCTTGGATCGATGCACAGAAACGCGTACAGTCTGCCATTCACGCGTTGAACTTCCGCTGTATGGACTCCGGGGTCGGTGAGCGCGGTGGTGTAGCGCGTGATCAGCTGCGGCTTCACCGGATTGGCGAGGCTGTAGATCATGATCGAGCCCGGCGAGAACTCCGTCGCGACAACGAGCAGTTGTCCGTCGTCGCTCGCCTGAATGTCGCCGAGCGTGCTGGCGTTGGGCACGATCAGAGAGTCGACGAGAGTCGGCACCTCACCCAGGACATCCCAGATCTTTACCGCGTTCCCGGGAGCACTGCGAAATCCCCAGGTCGTCGTGTAGGCGACGTTCCCCTTCACCCAGATCTCACCGGTGTAGCGGTCCGAGACCCGCCCGGTACCGAATATGGTGAGATCGTGAGAGCCAGGCACCGGGGTCACCGGGTTGTCGGATCCGCACGCCAGCAAGAAAATCGCGCACGTCAGGATCGCGAAGCGCATTCTACATGTCCTCCATTTTCATACCGCCCATTTTAGCGTCCGGTTTTCGTGTTGTCGCGACACCGTACCGCCCCATTCGCATATGAGACATCCCGAATGCCAGCTTGGCCCCGACTGATACACTCCATATGCGATCGGATCCATAGAACTGGCGCGGATCGAATCCAGATGGCCGTAACGTTGGACTGACGTGGGCGCGCGCCACTTCGGCGAACGGCTCGATTGTGAAAGCCCTGGCCTTCACGAGAGAAACAGCGGCGCGCGCGGTGACGATCGTCCAGCGCGAGCGCCCGGCAATGCTGAGATCGGTAGCAGGAATCGGAGTTCTGAACGCGTCGACGAGACGTTGCTCATCGGGGCGCTCCGTGCGCTCGATCCGGAGCGCGCCGCTCAACCTATCGTATCGTGCCCACGTTTCCGCGAGGATGGACGCGAACGCGAACGTGCGAGCTGATCCGACGTAATCCCCGGTCCGCGCCCACTCGAACAGCGCGTAACCCGAATGTTGAACATCTTCGAGGCGGATCGAAGCGCTCTGTTTCCGCTGATCGGCGCCGCCACCTGTCGGGTTCTCGGGCGATTTGACGCGCGCGTAGCTGGTCTGGAACTCTCCCTGTGGCCAGGGAACGAACGTGATTCGGCCGGACCACGAATCCCAATATCGATTCCGGTTGGGCGTGTCTCCGGGGCCGGTTGGCTCATCCCCATTGAACGCCCCTCCCTCGAAGATCAACCGGCCAGTGCGGAGCGCGCCGATCGCAACGGCGCGCTCGAGGATCTGCGCCAAATGGTGGTTGATCGGATACTTCTCGAACGGCCGCGCCATCGGGTCATCAGTACCGAAGGGCGCGAAGCCCTTCCCCAGCGTGATGGAAGCGCCACTCACGCCGTCACTGCCGAATCTTTTGGCCGATGTAAGGACCAGCTCGTGGAGATAGGT
>JBGQIT010000127.1:0-7543 GCA_041498575.1 Gemmatimonadaceae bacterium | reverse complement strand
TGTGGACATGAGCCACGCCGCGTCGTGAACAGTCAGCACCGTCCCGTTGTGCAGGAACTGGATGATCCCCGAGCCCGGCACCTGATCGATCTTGAGCACGGTCAACGGATCGTCGAGCGCGAGCTGGCCCTTTGCCACCAGGTCGTACACGGTGACGAGAATCGCAACCTTGATCAGGCTGGCGGTGGGAAATGTCTCGTCTCCACGCCTGTTGATGCGCGCCCCCGTCTCGAGATCGATGACGCTGTAGCCGACAACGCCGTGATGCGCATCCGCGATCGAATCAAGCTTCCTGCGAAGAGCGGCGGTGTCGGCCCTAACAATCTGCAGTCGACCGGCTCCCGACCTGCCAACGCGAGTCGCGGCGCAGGCGATGACGCCAGCGAGAAGGATAGCTGCGTAGGTGGCAACGACACGTGGTGTCCGGGAATGAGCCATTGGTCCGATGTGTCTAGTTCGAAGTTGACGTCGCGGTGGCGACGGAACCTTCAGGATCCAGCGTCTTCAGCACGTCACGCCACGCGAACTTCTTCCCGCTTCCCCTCACCCAGTAATCCATCCACGCCATCTCGGCGACCGATTTGAGAAGCTGATTGCGGGGATCCGGGATTCCATGGGTGTTGCCGGGATAGACGTACAGCTCGGTCGGAACTCCGAGGCGCTTGAGAGCCATGAACAGCTCTTCCGACTGTGGTCGGGGAACGCGCGGATCTCCTTCCACGACGTGAATCATCGTCGGGGTCTTCGCGTTCCTAATGTACTTGAGGGGCGACTGATTCCAGTAGGCGTCGAAGTCGTCGTATGGCAGCTTGTTGCCCAGATAGAACTGGCGGTTTCGCTGCACGTCGCTCTCGGCGTACATCGAGATCCAATTCGACGTTCCGGCTCCAGTGCTAATCGCCTTGAAGCGACTGGTGTGGGTGAGAATCCAGTTCGACCAGTGGCCCCCGGCGCTCCAACCCAGGACCCCCATCTTCGTGCTGTCGACGATTCCCTGCGAGATCAGGTAGTCGACGCCAGTCATGATGTCTTCGTATCCTTTTTGGAAATAATTGCCGACGATGTCGGTCTTGTGTTTCTCGCCGTAGTTCGTTGAGCCGCGATAGTTGGGCATCAACACCGCGTAACCGGCGCCGGCGTACGTTTGTGCTCCGTAGCCACCGTTGAAACCGAGCACGTCGGCGGACGCGGGCCCCCCGTGAATCGCGACGATCAGCGGGTAGCGAGTACCGGACTGATAACCAACGGGCTTGATGAGAATCCCTCCAACCGTTTTCCCGTCGGTCGATTTCCAGTTGATCTCCTCTTCGTCGCCGAGGGCGAAGCCGCGGATCTGTGGATTGACGTCGGTGAGTTGGCGCCAGCTCGCGCGCACCGGGATCTGATCGACCGATGCGACCGTGAACAGGGTCGGAGGAGTGCGCGGATCGGCATAGTTGAGCAGTAACAACCTGGAATCGTCGTCCTCATTGGCATTGAGTGTCGCGCGGACGTTCGACACCTGGCGAACTGTGTTCTTTTCTGTGTCGAGGGCGAGCAGCTGACTCGTCGCCTTGATCCCCTCGTTGAAGTAGATGGTCTTGCTATCCTTCGACCAGAAACCGATCGAGACATCGCCGTCGAAGCTCTCACCCAGTTTCCTGAACTGCCCGCTCCGGCTGTCGACCCGTCTCAAGTAGACGCGATCGTTGGTCATGCTGTATTGCGTCATGTCGTCCGGCGCCGAGAAGGCGATCCATTTGCTGTCGGGCGAGAACTCGAGGTCGCTCTCGCCAACTTCGGTGTTATTGGTCAGTCGCTCGATGCCACCCGTCGAGGTGTCGAGCAAATACAGATCGGAATAGATGTCCTGCTCGGTGATGTTCCGCATGTAGCGATTGGCCGAGGCTCCGTGATAGCCGATCCAGCGCCCATCGGGCGAGATGTTGAAATCGGTGACCGTAATAGTGGTGTCGCGCGTGAGTCTCGTCGCCTTCTTCGTGTCGACTTCGAGCGCCCACAGACTGGAGAGAGGGGTGGCCATGTTTCGGATGGCAACATTGAACTTCTTCTCAACGCGGAGCTTCTCGTCCTTGTCGAGGGTGTCGGCGGTGACGAAATAAATGCGCCTGCTGTCCGGCGACCATTTCCAGAGACCCACACCGGCCTGCTGATGGGTGAGCTGAACCGGCTTCGCGGAATCGATTCCGATGACGGGCAGCGCGTAGAGTTGTTCCTCCTCGGCCTTACCGCTGCGGTATACGAGCCACTTGCCGTCCTTGCTGAACTCGATCGTCGAAACGCCTTCCTTGGCGTCCGTGATCTTGCGAGCTTCTCCGCCGTCGGGGCGCATGATGTAGATCTGATTCTGGCTCGGTGCATTTCCGCCGCCAGCGGTCGGAGTTCCTCCCGCGGGCGCAGAAGGTGCATCCCTGTTCGAGAGGAAGACAAAGAATTTTCCGTCGCGCGACCAGCGAGGCAACGTTTCGTTCTTGTCCTTCGTGAAGGTCATCTGCCTCGTCGAAGGGAGTCCATCCTTGACCGAAACGAGGTAGATGTCGGTCTGACGTCTGGCCTGGTTCCAGTCTGGAGTAGAGAGCGTGTAGAGCAGCCATTTGCCATCCGGACTCGGTGTCGGGGACCCGACTTCCCGCTGGTACTGTCTGTCCAGGAAGGTGATTGGCCGGAGGGCGTCTGACGACCCCGCTTTCTGGGCCGGCGCAGCGACAGGTATCAGTGCGGCGATGAAGAGAGGATGGATGCGCATGATCGCGGTGGTGGAGAAGGATTTAGCGAAGAGCCTTGCTTGCCGTAAACCCGGAATATTGCGGCAGGTAAATATAGGTTCCGAACCACGTCAGGACTTCGAACCCGGGTCCAATGTGTTAACCGGACGTGTCTCTCCACGGTGACGGCATGCGAACGCAGCAGGAAATACCGGCGGCGTGTATGGTTTTTGCCTGACTCACAGATAAATGAAAATGCCGCGTCGATCATCGAAGCGGTGTTTTTTTCTTGGTCCCCGGATGGGGAGGGGGAGGGAGAGGACAATGTTGATTAATGGATCCAGAGGTAGGTTCGCGACGTTCGCCATCGCCGTACTGGCGCTCACCGCGTGCAGCAGGAAGGAGAGCTCCAGTACGGACACGACGGCTGCATCGAGCACCGTTTCCGCTGATACGTCTGTCATGTCGGCGGGCGCGCCAACGGCAGGCACCTGGACGGACGCCAACATCCTCGCACTGCTCGATGAGGCGAACGCGGCCGACAGCACGACGGGCGCGGTCGCGGCAACCAAGGGGACTGCCGCTGCCGTCCGCGACTTCGGAAAGCGGATGATGCGCGATCATCATCAGCTTCGCGCGCAGGGTGAAGCGTTGGCGAAAAAGCTGAACGTCACGCCGGCTGCTCCATCGGACGACCCTGTCACACCCGCTGCGCAGAAGGAGATGGACACACTGAATTCGACCGCCAAGGGGAAGGATTTCGACAGGGCGTACATCGACGCCGAGGTCGATATTCACAAGGCGGTCCTCGATCTAGCCACCAAGGCGGCGGCGCAGACGCAGACGGCGGAGCTGAAAAACCTCATTCAGAAGGCTGCGCCTGTAATCCAGGGCCATCTCGACAAGGCTGAAGCGATTCAGAAGACCTTGAAGTAGACAGTTGCTCGAAGGCCTAAATCTTCTAAGAGAAAGCAAGTGAGAACAGCGATAGCAGTGCTGCAAGCAGTTGCGCAGACGATTCAGCAGACTGCTTCTCCCGGCGGACCGCCCGGTGGTCCAGGTGGACCAGGCGGGCCTCCGCCCGGGTTTTTCGTGACAGAAGCGTTTTTCCAGCTGGTGCAATTCGTCGGGTACTTCCTGGCGATCGGCGCGGTTGGATTCCGATTCGGAATCGTGAGGCAGATCCGCGGGATATCCGAGGAGGCGAAATCAATTCTGCGCGCCGACAACGCCGCCCTGCTCGGCGTTATCGGAATCATCCTTCTGGCGCTCTCCTATCTCGGTGCTCCGTACATCGATTCGCTTACGCACCACAAGGCGTTTGTTGAATCGCTGCCCAAGAACCGGCCGCAATTCGAATTCCGGATGACGATGCTGGCTCTCGCCTTGGTGGGATTCCTTCTCGTTCGCGCCGCGTCATCGGTCGGCTGGGCGCTCGCCGCGATCGGGATTCTCCTTGCTGCGCTTCAGCCCGTCTATACCGGGAAGTTCGGCAGCAAAGTGAACGCGGTCCATATCTCCGCCGCATCCACCTGGCTTGGGACGCTGCTCGTGCTGATGCTGATCGGAATCAGAGGAGTAACGAGGAGCAGCACTTCCGGCGCCCAACGCGCGGAACTGGTCGCCGATCTCGTGAATTCTTTTTCGCCTCTCGCGCTCGTGGCGTCCGCCATCGTTGCAATTACGGGCGCCACGACGGCCTGGATGCATCTGAAACGGATCTCGTCTCTCTGGACCACGAGCTACGGCATGGCGCTCGATGTCAAGCTCATTCTCGTGCTCATCGTCGTCATGCTCGGGGCGTGGAACTGGCGGCGCGTCCGTCCGTCGCTCGGCGCTGAAGGATCGGAAGAGACTATTCGTCGATCCGCCAGGATGGAGCTCACCTTCGCCGCGCTGGTGCTGATCGTTACTTCGGTGCTTGTGAGCCTGCCGTCGCCGAAGTAGCCGGCCGCGCCGGAGCGTTCTTCACGTACTTGTCGAGCCAGTTGATGTACTCCCATAGCAGGTGGCGCTGCGTCTCGAGCGCGGTGTAACCGTGCGGCTCGAGCGGGAGCTGGACGTAGCGAACATTGCCGCCGTTCCCCTTGATCGCCGCGAAGAGGCGTTCGGACTGGATCGGGAAGGTTCCCGAGTTGTCGTCGCGCTGGCCGTGAATGAGCAGCACCGGCTCGGTGATCTTATTCGCGTAGTTGAATGGAGACATCGCGTTGTAGACTTCCGGCGCCTCCCAATATGTGCGCGGCTCTGACTGGAACCCGAACGGCGTGAGTGAGCGGTTGTAAGCGCCGCTCTCTGCTATTCCAGTGCGGAAAATGTGGGAGTGCGCGAGAAGGTTGACAGTCATGAAGGCGCCGTACGAGTGTCCGCCAATCCCAATGCGGTCGCGATCAGCGACGCCCATGGCCACGATTTTGTCGACGGCGGTCTGGGCGCTGGCGACGAGCTGCTCGATGTAGCTGTCGTTGGGCTCCTTTCCGTTGGCGCCCACGATTGGCATTGTCGGCCCATCGAGAACGCCGTAGCCGTGCATGAGTAGCATCAGATAGTTCTGCCGGCCGGGCCGTTTGAACTGATACGGCGATCCGGCGAGTTGCGAGGCGGCATTCGCGGACTGGAATTCCCGCGGATACGCCCAGAAGAAGAAGGGAAGCCGTCCCTGCGACTTGTCGTAGCCAGGCGGAAGGTAAAGCGTCGCCGACAATTTCACTCCATCGGGGCGTGAGTACGTGATGAGCTCGCTCTTCACGTTCGCGAAGTATGGCGCGGGGTCACTGAGCCTGGTGATCTGTGTCAGCGATTTCTCCCGAAGATCACGGACAAAAATGTTCGGTGAATCGGTCGGCGACTCGCGCTGCGTGATAATGCGAGTCGCATCAGGATCGACAACCTGTAGAACCTGCTCGTAATTCGGAGAGGTCGATTGCCACAGTCTGTCCGCTTTGCCCGTTGTCAGGTCGAAGCGATCGATGAATGGCCGGTCGCCCTCGGGGGAAGCACCCTCACCTCTCAGATAGAGGTATCTACTATCGCTCGACCGGAGCGGGACGAAACGCTCGCTCGCTGGATCGAGCACGTACACCCAGCTCCCCGGATTGGAATACCGATCCTCGGCACTTCGATCCCAAATCATTTTCGGGGTGCCGCCGCTCGGAGCGGAGGGATCGATCATCCAGACGCGCTGCCTCGCGCCACGCGAAAGTCGGTCGGTCAGGAACGCGATCCTGGGAGAAACCCACGTGATTCCTCCATAGCGGTATTCGGTCTGGACGAAGGGCGACACTGCTCCCGTGAATGGCGCCGACAGGAGAGAGACCTGATCGCGCTTCGGAACGGTGTTGCGGGGGTTTCCTTTGTCGAGCGCTTCGACCATCACCACAGTGGCCGGAACATCATAACGCCAGTTCACGATCCTGATTCCGGGCAGAACCGCATCGCGCGCGCTCGGAGCTTCCTCGGCAAGGTGGGTATTCCTGATCTCGCGCAGAATCTTGCCGTTCAGATTCCAGACTTCGGTGCGCGATGGGAAGACATCCATCGGGACCTGATAGGAATAGGGGCGCTGTACCGTCTCGACGAGCAGATAGTTCCCATCGGGCGACGGCGTCGCACTGACGTGGATTCCCGGCGGTCCAATGGGCGTGATCTTCCCATCGAGACCCACCAGAGAGAGCTGGTCAGTGAAGTAGTAGTCGAAGAGAGCTTCGTCGGTCGGGCTCTGGAGCAGGTACTCGTAAGTGCGCGCTGGAGCGGAACGTCCGTACGATTCCTGTACAATGACGCCACTCGGGACTTCGGATGCTTTTGGTCCCGTGCCCCGGTTGGCGGGCCACAGTCTACAGATGAAAGGCGCCTTTCCGTTGAGCCAGTTGCAGCCAGTATCATCGACGATATTTCCACGCGCGGTGGTGAAGTTGAGCGTCGGAGGAGTCAGTCGTCGCGCAGTGCCATTGCCAACGTCGGTGACCCAGAGAGCTGTGCCCGTGGCGGTCGTTGTCGTGAATGCGAGATTCTTTCCATCACGGGACCAGTCGAGGTCGCGGATTCTTCCCGTCAATCCTGACCCAGTGACGTGGCGCGTGCGCCCCGTGGCGGGATCCAGAAGGTCAACTGACATCGCGCCGTTCGAGACGGTTGTATAAGCGAGCTGATCTCCGCTAGTCGCCCATGCTGTCGATCCAATGCGTCCGCCAGTGGGCACCTCGAGCGTCCGCTCGATCTTTCCATCAACGCTGCTCACCGTTCCGGAGCGAATGCCGATGTTCTCGATTCGATAGTCAGGATTCGCCCTGATCTTGCTTCCCGCGAGGTAATAAGCTGAGTCGGCCATGTCGCTGATCGTGACCGTGCGTGGATCACTCACAGTGACGAGAACCCACCGTCGGTTGGGGCTGATCGATGTGACCGGATTCGCGGGCGCCTCGAGAATCTTCACCACATCAGCGGGTGGCGACTGGTAGGTCTGCTGAGCCCAGGCTGGAATGAGCGGCGCCAGCATCAGGCACGCCAGCGACACAACGCGACGATTCGAGAGTCTATTCATGGATATGAATGGGTGGACGGGATCATGTCAGCAGAGACGCCCTTGCTACTATAAATACTGGCTGTCTGGTTTGAGTGTTGGTCAACGTTTTTCGATCCGCATGTCGAGACTCCCGGCGGGGCGCAGGGTGATCCTTGGCTCGATATCGGGAGGAGAGGTGCCGAGGTAGCGTAGCTTCCACTTCTGCGCAATCGTCGCCAGGATCAGAATTCCTTCCATCCAGGCGAACTGCTCTCCGATGCAAATGCGCGTCCCGCCGCCGAACGGAAAATAGGAAAACTTCGGACGCGTCGCC
>JBGQIT010000126.1:0-7550 GCA_041498575.1 Gemmatimonadaceae bacterium | reverse complement strand
TCACACCGTTGTAAAGGTCCTCGATCCCCTGAATGCCGGCCAACTTGGGCTCGATGCTCTTCGCGTAGGCTTCGAGCCGATTGAGGTCGGGGCCATAGAGCTTGATCTCGACGGGACGCGCGGCGCCGGCCAGATCGTTGATCACGTCCGACAGAATCTGGACGAACTCGACGCGCAGCCTCGGCACCGCGGCCGCGACCTTAACCCGAACTTCATCGATCACCTCGAAGATCGTGCGCGACCGCTGGCTCTGTGGCTTGAGCCGCGCAACTATGTCGCCTCGATTCTGCTCGGTCGCGAACAGTCCAAGCTCGGCTCCCGTGCGTCGGGACGTACCTTCGATCTCGGGAGTGCCAGCGAGGATGGCTTCGACTATGTGTATCTCCCGATCGGTTTCGGCCAAGGCGGTACCGCCCGGAGTCCAGTAGTCGAGCACGAACGCCCCCTCGTCCATCTCGGGCAGAAATCCGGTGCCCACAAACCGTTGGGCGATCACACCGGCAATGATGAGAATCGCGGCAGCCGCCAGCATGCGCCGTGGATGATGCAGCACTCGCTCGAGTGATTCCTGATACCGCACCGAGAGCATGTCGAGCGCATGGCCGATCCGATGTAGAAAGGCTCCGGCCCCGGTGGATTTCGCGCCGCTCGGTTCCGGGCTTGGGTCTTCTGAGTCGGCGTCTTCGCGCCTGAGAAATTGATCGCTCATCAGGGGGATGATCGTCAGCGCCAGGAGAAGGGAAACGAGGACGGCGATGGTGAGGGTGATGGATAGAGCGGCAAAGAACTGCCCTACGACCCCCTTCAACAGGCGCAGCGGCAGGAATACAACGACCGTGGTGAGAGTGGAGGTCGTGACGGGCCAGATCAGCTCGTGGACGGCCTCCCTTATTGCCTCGTGCCGCACAGGATTGAGCCGCAGGTGACGAACGATGTTCTCCGTGATCACCACCGAGTCGTCGATCACCAGTCCAATGGCGATCGCCATCGCTCCGAGGGTCATGAGGTTGAATGTCTGCCCGATCAGATACATCGCGAAAACGCTGATCGCGAGCGTGAGCGGGATCGACGAGGCGCTGATCGCGGTGATGCGCGCGTGGTGCAGGAACAGCAGAAGGATGATCACGGCCAGAATGGCTCCGATGATCATCGCGTCTCTCACCGACTTCATCGCATCGCGGACAAGCGCACCCTGATCGTAGACCGCCTTCAGCTTCACACCCGGCGGCAGCGTTTTGCTGACCGACGCGGCGAGGCTTGCCACACTGTCCACGATGGCGAGAGTGTTTCCGCCCGGTTGCCTGGTAATGTTGAGCAGGGCTGCCGGTTTTCCGTCGCCCGCGATGATGCGAACGTGGTCCTCCGTGCCCAGAGTCACGGTGGCCAGATCGCGAACTCTAAGGCCGTGGGCCACGACAATGGCGGCGATGTCTTCGGGAGTCCGCGCTTCCTGCGCGGCAACGATCAGGAATTGCTTGTAGTCCTGCGGTAGCCGTCCGATCGCGTTTATTCCGGTGGCCTCTTTGATCGCGTTGGCAAGATCGTCGTAGGTGAGACGCTGCGCTGCCAGGCGAGCTGGATCTGCGATTACCTCGATCTCGCGGATGTCACTCCCCTGCACGTCCACCCGTCCCACTCCCGGCACGCGGGAGATGAGCGGCCTGAGCTGGTAGCGCGCGATGTCGTACAGTGTCGCCGGATCGCCGCCCTCGAGATTGTAGGACAGAATAGGGAACAACGACGGCGTCATTCGCTCGACTTCAATAGTGATCTCGGCGGGGAGCGATGTACGCACCTGATTGACTCGCGCCTGAACCTGCTGAAGGGCGTAGGTCATGTCGGTGTTGTCCGAGAACGTGATGCTGATCTCGGTTCCTCCGCGGATCGTGCGTGAGCGCACCCGCGTCAAACCCGGCACGATACTCACGGCCTCTTCGATCGGCCTCGTGACCGTAAAGAGCATCTGCCGCGCCCCGAGCGACGAGCCCTGGGCCACGACGAGGACTCGCGGGAAGGCGAGCTCAGGGTAGATCGCGGACGGAAGATTGAGAGCCGCGTAGATTCCGCCGGCGCTCAACAGGGCCACGAGCAGGTAGACGAACCGGCGCTGCGCGGCGAGCAGATCGAATAGCGATTTCACTATCTGGCCTGCGCTACCTTGACGCTGTCCTCCAGCCCGTACGCTCCCTCGGTGACAACGCGCTCGCCCGCCGACAGCCCGCTCAGAATCTCCGCGCTCGCCTCGGTTCTCCGTCCGACGCTGACCGGTCGCGCGCGCGCAATGTCGCCGGCCGTCACGACGAACACTTTGAACCCGTCGCCATCCGGCACGAGGGCAGTCACCGGAATCACGATCGCACGCGGGTGCACCGCTGTCGCGATCTGGCCGAAGATCGTCTCTCCAATCCGCAGAGACCGCGCGGTCGGGGGAGCCAGAGCGCGCACGGAAACACTCCGAGTCGCCGAGTCCACGGCTCCGCCGATGTCCGTGATGTGTCCCACGCCAAGCGGCTCGCCCTTCGCGCTCTCGCCAGCGCTCAGCGTTACCGATGCGCCTGGTGCAATCCGGGCGGCGTCCGATGGCGAAACGTTGAAGATGATGTCGAGCGCGCCGAGATCGGCGACCTCGACGATCTGCTGAGTGGGGTCCATCGACGCACCCAGCGGGGCGTTGAGCTTAGTGACGACTCCGGAGATCGGCGCGCGCAAGGTGGCTAACTGAGCCGACCTGCGGGCGAGAGATGCCGCCGCTCGTGCCTGTGCGAGCTCCGTCGCCGCCAGGTCGGCGTCCTTGGTCGGAACGATGCCCGCCTCAGCGAGCCGCCGGGCTCGCTCGTAGTTGCGCTCCGCAGCAACCAGGGCCGCCTCTGCGCTTTGCGCTGCCGCCACGAACGGGGCCTGCTCGAAGGCGACGAGTGCCGTCCCAGCGCTGACCTTTTGCCCTTGCGATACGTACACCGCGGCAATGCGTGCCGGCGCGGGCGGACTGAGTGATGCGATGTGACCACTGCGCGCATTCACAGTCCCGATCGCACTGATGGTCTCGGCGAAAGGCTCGATCGTCGCGACCGCCGTTTTCACGTTGACCAGCGCATTTGGATCGGCCGAATCGCCGGCCGACTTGTGACAGCCAAAGGCGACGACAACGAGACAAAGAACAGCGATGCGCTTCATCGTGTGGACGGAGTCAGGTTGTACAGTCCGAGTGTTGCGGTCGCTATCCACGCGGTTGCCAGGTCGTCGATGTACTGCGACAGAATGTCACGCGCATTACGCTGCGCTTCGAGCACGGCCGGAAGCCCTTGTGCGCCCTCCCGGTAGGCAGTGAGGGACATGGCGGCAATGCGGGTCGCGCTCTCCACCAATAGACGGTCCCGCTGAATTTTCTCGAGCGCAAGGTTGCGCGAGCGAATGGCGCGGCCGATCGCCGACCGCGTCTCGATCCGCACTAGCGCCAGCTCGGCCCGCGCGCGCTCCCGCTCGGCTTCGGCGAGCGCGATCGGACCGCGATTGCGATTCAGAAGTGGAATAGGAATTGACACACCAAAAGTGGGAAGAATGCCCGGCTGGGACGGATCTCCATGCTCGATCCCGGCCTGAATGCTGAACGGCGTAAAGATGCTTCGCCTCTGAGCGCGCACCGAAAGATCCGCCGCAGTGAGGGCCTGCTCGGCGGCAGCGATCGGGAGGGCGCGCAGTGGAACGGCCTCCGCGCCGGGGGAGGCTGGAAGCGCAAGGGAATCGATGGGGGTTACCACGACACGATTGGCATCGAGTCCCATTACGGCTTGCAAATCGAACAACGTTGAAACGTAGGTGAGTGAATCGGCGGCAGTCACGTTCGCAGCCTGGCCGGCGTTGACGGTCGCCAGCAGCACATCGAGCTCACTGGCGTCGCCGGCGTCACGCCGAACGATAGACATTCGGCGCAGGCTGTCCGCATCCTTCGCGTTTCGACGCGCCAGACGCAAATGCTCCGCGGCTGCCAGAGCCCTCGTATAGGTAGTGTCGGCGTCGAGAGCCGCGGCAGCGCGCTCGAACTGAAACCGGTACTGGCTCGCCAGCCTCGTGGATTCGGCGGACCGAATGCGGGCGGAGCGAACGCCGGTGAGATCGAGGGGAAGGTCCACTACCTCGTGGTGAGTCGGTACGGCCCGCGAGTAGGTCGCAGTCAGGCTCGGATTGTCCCACTGTCTTGCGGCGCGCAGCTGTGCCGATCCGACGAGAGTGTCGGCGCGAGCAACGCCTGCGCGTGCGCCGCGGGTGACGGCGGATTCTATCGCCTGTTGTCTGGTGACAGGCTCCTGGGTCCGTGCAACCGCCGAGAAGAACATGAGAAGAGCAGTCGCTCGGGCAAGGGATCGCATCACTTAATTTATGGGCCCCGGCGGTGAGACGAATCGGGTGGGGCAAGGCCTATTCCATCGCCTCACACCCACCCGTTGACTACGTCCCAGCCAGCCCAGCGGAGGGATTACCTCCGAAGACTACTTTTTCGCCGCCTTCTTTTCCTTCGCTTCCTTAGCCGCCTCTGCCTTCTCCGTCTTTGGAGTCTCGTGCCGCTTGGCGACAACGGTGCCGTCAATCGCATTGACGTTCACTTCGTCGATTCCGGTCTTGCCCGGGACGGTGATGTCATAGGAGTAGATCAGCTTTCCGCCCTCGCGCTCGAGCTCGCTGGACTTCACGGTGCCATTGGGAACCTGCTGGAGCGCCGTAGCGCGCGCTGTCGCCTCGGAAACTTTCGCTTCCTTCTGGAGCGCCGCCTGGCTCTCTTCCTTCTTCACTCTCTTGTGCTTCTTGGCCGTCGTCGTGGCCTGCGCCGCCGGCTTGGCCGTGCTCTTGTTGTAGGTGCTCGTGCCCTGCGCCCCAGCAACGGTGGTGGCAGCGGCGAGAGCAACTGCCACGGCTATCGCTTTGATCATGCGTCCTCCTCTCAATATGTTCGATCTGCGGTCCCGCGACGGTCGCGGGAATCAGCCCGATTATCCTCGTGAATCATACGCGGTTAAGCTGTCATCCCGATTACATAGTGTGCGGCCCGAGTCAGCGATATAGATTGGCGACAATGCGAGTTCTTCTTGTTGAAGACGATCCCGGCCTGGCGGCGATCGTCAAGACCGGGTTCGCCGAGCACGGCGTGCAGGTCGTCACGGTGGCGAACTACGCCGACGGGAAACTGAAGGCACTCCTCGGAAGCTTCGACGTCATCATTCTCGACGTAATGCTGCCGGGCGGAAATGGGTTCGACCTCTGCCGTGAACTGAGGGCGCGGGAAGTCGCGACCCCGATACTGATGCTCACCGCGCGCGATGCCGTCGACGATCGTGTGGCCGGCCTCGAAGTCGGTGCCGACGATTATCTCACCAAGCCGTTCGCCTTCCGGGAGCTGCTGGCGCGAGTCAGGGCTCTGGCGAGAAGGCGCGGGGCTCCCCTGCCGGAGACGTTGAAGGTCTCTGATCTCGAGGTGGATCTCGAAGCGCACCGCGTGCGACGCGCCGGACAACCGGTGGAGCTGACCGCCAAGGAGTTCTCGCTGCTCGAGTTTTTCGTGCTTCATCACGGGCAAGTGGTCGATCGGGCGGCGATCACCGCGCACGTCTGGGACGAGAACCATGATCCCTTCACGAACGTGCTGGAGGTGCTGGTGCGGCGGCTGCGCCGGAAGATCGACGACGACTACCCGGTCAAGTTGATCCAGACAGTGCGCGGCGCCGGATATCGTTTTGGCGATTGAAGCGACCTCGTCGCGGCTGGGAATCCAGCGACTCAAACGGCTGCGATTGCGCCTCACAATCTGGTACGTCGCGACGTTTGGGCTCATCATCCTCCTGCTCGGCGCGGGTTTGTTCCTGGTCATCAGCTACCAGCTGTCGCAGCAACTCGATGATTCGCTGAAGAGCGCCTCGTTCGAGCTGGTGCGGGCCGCCCGCATCAGAGAGGTGGAAGCGGCCGGAGCGCGCGGACGCGTCATCGATGCGGTGGACGAGCTCAACATCCCCGACCGCATGCTCTACCTCCTCGACATCCAGGGGAATCCGATAAAACCGGCCAAGGTCGACGACTGGATTCGCCAGGCGGCGAAGGACGCCGGCAGAGTCGGGCAGATCACGGCCCAGCATGACGCTCCGGAGGACAGGACGCTCCGGCTCCACGCGCTGCGGTTCAAGCTCGCGTCAGGTCGCGAGCTCGTCGCGGTGGCTGTGGCCGACCGGATCGAGCTGGAGGACAGGTACGCGGATCTGATCGCCGCGTTCGTGGCGATCTCGTTCGCCGCCCTGATTCTCGTTGCGGCGGGCGGCTTCCTTCTCGTTCGCAAGTCGACCGCCCCGATCGAACGCTCGATGGAATTCATGCGGCGATTCATGGCTGATGCGGCGCACGAGCTGAGGACCCCGATCACGATTCTGAGGACGCGGGCAGAAGTCGCGCTCCAGCAGCCGCGGGATGCGGAGAATTACGTTTCCGCGCTTCGCGGTGTGGAAGCCGAAGCGCGCAGGCTGGGCGGTATAGTGGACAGTCTGCTCGTTCTCGCGCGCGCCGACGCCGGAGAGCGACAGGTCGATAAGGAACGGATCTTCCTCGATGACATCGCCATCGATGCCGCCGGGGCCGCGCAAATCGTGGCTCGTCAGAAAAAAGTCCTGGTCACGGTCGACGAGTTCGAAGAGGCGCCTGTCCTGGGGGATTCGACGCTCATTCGCCAGCTCATGATGATCGTGCTGGACAACGCGGTGAAATTCACTGATGCGGGGGGACAGGTGCACGTTCGAGTGTCCATGCATGAGGGGGCGCCAACGTTCGTCGTGGAGGACACCGGGATCGGGATCCGACAGGAGGAGTTGTCGCGCGTCTTTCAGAGGTTTTTCCGTGGAGAAACGGCGCGCAGCAGAACCGATGGTGCAGGGCTTGGCCTTTCGATTGCGAGCTGGATCGCGCGCGAGCATGGCGCCGAGATCTCGCTCAGCTCCGAACCCGGCAAGGGCACGAGAGTGATCGTTACGTTTCCGCGCGTCACGAGCGTGGTGTAATCGTAGGGACAGGTAAATCGTCTAGTCTACGCGTGGTCAATCGCAACGCACTTCAGCGACGAGGGTCGTGCAGACACTGAAACTTCGGCGAATTTCGCGCTATCGATGGCCGCTCGTGATTACCGCAACACTCGTAATGACGGCGGTTTTTTCGTTGTCGCCCCTGATGGAAGTCACCCGACTCAATGCGCCGGCGACCGCAAGCCTGCGCACGCCGCTCGTGTACGATGTGTTCGCGCCAGTTTCCAACGTCCTCGACGCGCTCACGCTTCTTTCCCCTGCGCAGTATTGGGCGACCTTCGCGCTTTGCGCAGTGACTTTCCTTGGCATCTCGACGTATCGTTGCGCAGGGTCGCGCGCCGGTTTCAACGCCGCGAGATTCCTCAGAGCGGCGCTCGGTTTCATGGGGGGAGTCGTGGCGGTCCTCGGCATCATGCTCGTTGCAACCAGACCGATGGCATCGCTTGCCCTTGCCGATCGTGATCTCATCGCGGTCGACTTTCACAGTCACACCGAAGC
>JBGQIT010000125.1:0-7580 GCA_041498575.1 Gemmatimonadaceae bacterium | reverse complement strand
TATTGGAAGCGGTGCCGCGTCCCTTGCCATTGACGACGATGACATCGCTCCCGTCCGCCGCGATTGCCGACGGGTACCATCCAACCGGAATCCTTCCGAGCAGCGCGTCATTCCCTGGGGCTGCGGAAACTCCGGAGGCTGCCGCCGAGAGATCGAATATGGCGACGGCATTGTTGTCGGCCTCGGCTACAAAGAGTCTTGTCCCGTCCGGCGAAAGCGCCAGCGCGTTGGGCGTGCTACCCTCACCCGTCGCTGCGGGCGAGGCATCGCTGAGCGTAGCGACAACGCGCTGATTACGGGTGTCGATGACACTCACTTTGTCCGTGCTTCCCGAGGCGGCGAAAAGCCGTGTTCCGTCTGCATTGAGCAACAACGCCGACGGATGCCTCCCCACTTTGATCTCTCGCCCGTCGCCCAGGGCGCCGTTCGCCCGCGCCGGAAATGCCGACACCGTCCACCCGTTCCACCCGGAGACATAAACGGTTCCGTCGGACCCGGTCACGACTCCGTAGGGATATCGCCCCGTCGCCAGTCGCTGTACGACGCGACGCGACGCGAGGTCCACCACCGCCAGCGAGTCGCCGAGGTTCTCCGCGGCGTAAAGTGTCCGTCCGTCGCGCGAGATCGCAATTCCGGCCGGATAGCGCGTCCCGCTCTTTCCCTTCTCCTTCACCGCCAACGCGATCGAATCCGCGAGGGTCGCCTGCCCATCGTGCCAGTCAAACCGGTAGATCAAATCCTCATTTCCGCCCGAGACGTACAACGACTTTCCGTCCGGACTGAAAGTGATGCCGAGAAACACGGCGGGAAGCGGAATTGTTTGCAGCACGCGTCCGGACGCCCTGTCGACTACCTGGATGCCTTGCTCCCTCCAGCCGTTGAGGAGCACGATCACGCGATTTCTTGCCGGCGATAGCGTCATCGCCAGCGGCATCGAGCCCAGATCGTACGAGACGCCGGCGGGGTCGAGCCGCGCCCCCGTTGGAAGACGCCGTGGCCCCGATGGATCCTGTGCCGAGACACGGGCTTCGACTTGTGGAGACGGCGAGCCGCACGAGCTTGCAATGAGCGTCAGTGCGAATAGACGGGTGAGTGGTAGGTTCATCCGGCGAAAGATGGCATTGACACCCGATTCTGCCAGTCTGATAATCCGCCAATGGGTAGCACCTTGGTAACACCCCGGATCGTACCTGCGACAAAGACAGACATCCCGTTGATTCATGAGCTCATTCTCGAGCTCGCCGAATACGAGCGCGCCCTCCCCGGCGAAGCGCCCGTTACCGAGAAGGATCTGGCTCAGACTTTATTCGGTAAGCAGCCCGCCGCGGAAGTTCTGATCGCCTTCCTTGGCGACACGCCTGCCGGGTTCGCCCTTTTCTTCCACAACTATTCGACCTGGCTCGGCAAACGCGGAATTTATCTGGAAGATCTTTTCGTCCGACCGCTGGCGCGGAAGCATGGGGTCGGCTTCGCTCTGTTGCGCAAGCTCGCGCGCATCGCAATCGAGCGTGATTGCGGCCGTTTGGACTGGTCTGTGCTTACCTGGAACGAGCTTGCCATAACATTCTACAAACGGATCGGAGCAAAGCCGATGGATGACTGGAAGACATTCCGGCTCACGGGCAATGCGCTCGCCCACGTAGCCGGCACGGAGAAATGATCTGATCTACGGTCGTAGACCGCGGCAGTTGATCATCGTCTGGGGCGTATCCCTACTGTCGATCGCCCTGATCTATTGGCTCGAGTTCAGCGTGCCGGCGCTGCACGAATTGCTGATTCCGTTTTACTGGGTCATACTCGCTCTCGCGTTCTTTCTCACCTGGCGCTGGCTGCGCGCGCGTTCGCGCAAGGATCGAAGAGGAAAGGATCGCAGGCGTGTCGATCGCCGCGATCAGAGCGACACTACTTCGTCCTGAGAATCGACAGAGCAAAACCGGCCGGCACCGCGGCGCCGCGCGCGGTAATGCGGCCGCCTCCAATTGCATTAGCCGCTACGCCAAAGCGCAGGTAGGCCGCTGAGCCGTCCCCAATGCCGACCGATGTGACGCTGGTCATATCGAGTTGCTGTGTACCCAGCGGCCACGTGCCGTCGTTCACTGCGGAAACCATCGACCGCATGTTCCAGCTCGGATCCATGTCTACGGACTGGATTCCTGGAACGAAGTCATCCGCGTAGTTGGATATGCTCCAGTCGCGAATCCAGGCGCTGAGATCTGTTGTGATGGCGCGCGTGAGATTCGACACGCCGTGGATCCCGGCTGGCGGGTTGGCAAGCTGGAACCACATTTGGCTTTCCGCGCCGGCGCGCCGGTCAGCGGCATAGCGGAGGAAAGACCAGATCGCGCCCCGCGTTGGGATATTGGCATTATTCACATAGGGGGAGTTGGTGAGCGTATTCGTCAGGAATTCGCGCAGGCGCCGAAAGTTCTGAACGCCAAAGTTGTCGAATGCGACCTGGGTTTTCTGCGAGGACTGAGTTACCTGGTAGGTGATGTTCTGTCCCGGGGTGAATCCGCTCGCTCGGTAGAACGTCAGCTCCTCCGCTTCATGCGCGAGTCCTTCGTCGAGAAACGAGTCCTCGAACGTGCTCGAACCGTTGATGTATAGATGCCGCGAGGCGTTTATCAGGTGTTGGAACTCGTGCGCGAGTGTTCCCAGCGTCACTGTCTTCACGAAATCGGCGGTGCGCACATTCTGGTTTACGATCCCCGCGGGGTCGGGGACGAGAAGGTAGAACATTTCCGCGAAGTTGCTCGTCGCGCAGCCTTCAACGGTTCCAGCTGCCGTGGTTGGAAAAAGATCCCTGCCGAAGAAGAATCCACCGACGTAGAAGTTCTGGCTCGGAGGCGTGAGCTCATTGACGGCACGTGTGAAGAACAGGATCACGCGCTGATTTTTGTCGATGTCGGTTGGATCACCGAAGTTGAGCGTGTCGACCGGGTACACGAGCGTATCGAACGTAGTCCCGAAATACTCGAAGTCCGGTGTCGTGAAGCCGTTAGGCGGGTTGGCCGTGTCGCTCACTACTATCGCGCGGTTCGAGATTGCTGCGACGCGCCCCGTCCTGATGGTGGCGTTCGCACAGGCCGACGAGGAGTTTGCATTGAGATTCATCAGGTCGCCGACCTGGGGAACGGCAACCGACAGACTGAAGCGGCCAGCGTTCTCCTGCCTGGCACTCCGGGCACGTGGAATCAGCGGTGTCAGCTCGATCCGCGACCGCTCCCTTAGCTCCGCCTCGAATGCATCATCCTTCCTGAGCTGGTTGGAGCCACGCGCCTGCACGAACTGGAGCCGCGGATCGGTGATTCGGTTCGACGCCGTAGCGATGGTGGTATTACCCGTAAAAATCGAAAGCCGCAGCAGCGATCCGCTGAAGTCCGAGTAGAACGGAACCGCGATGAACTCCGCGCCGGTAGATGTCCCCTGCACGCAGAACTCCGAGGCCGCTGGACCGGAGACGAGTGCAACTTCACCAACCGCGAGATTGAATGCGCTGGAGCCCGTCGGACAAGGTGGCGCGAGAACGATAATCGTGCCCGTCTTGACGATCGCGCCGGCCGTCGCGCGAATGGTAGTTGTCTTGTCCGAGGCGCGGGCAGTGAGTATGGCCCCGGCACCAAAGTTATCGGCTGTAACGATAGACGTGTCGGCTGACTCGACCGAGGTTGCCATCAGAACGCCGTTTCCGAACCTGTCAGCCGCCCGTGCGCTTAGCCGGAATACATCGCCGATCCCAAGCAGCCTGACCGTGTCCCGGGAAAGAATTATCTGTGCGAGAGGGCCGGCGATCGCGACAGCAGTGAATGTGACGGGATTGAGTCCCGTAACAGTCGCCGTCGCTGACTGAGTTCCGGCGAGCGGGCCGAGAGTCCATTCCACCGTTGCCACACCGCTTGCATCGGTCAGCGAGGATAACGCACTGAGTGCGCCCGATGAGCTGTTCCAGGCGACTGTAACGCCAGTCAGATTCCGACCCTGGGAATCCGAGACCCTGATCGCCAGCGGCTGTCCGAGCTTGCTCCCGACTTCCGCCGTTCCTTGCGCGTCTCCCGACACGAGAACGATGCTGGCTGGAGGTCCAGCTTTCGGGCCGGATGCATCCCCGCACGCAATCATCTGAGCGACGACCGTGGCAGCGAGGAGCGCAATCAATCCCGGAGCAAACCGCATGTCTGCCGTAACGGATTCTAAGCCAAAGGTACGCCCAACCCCGTTCCATCCCACCTATTGGGATAAGCTACCTCTGGGTAACGCGCGCTGCTGGAGACTATTCCGCTCGAGGTTCGTCGCGGTCCCCGGATGCTGGAGAACGAAATTTCCGCTCCGATCCAGGCCCGGTCCGGTTTTTCGTCTCGTCGCCTACGTCGGCAAGCTCGGAGACTTTCTCGATGAAAATCTGCGTCAGCTCGTCGACTCTGTCGCGCACCATTGTGTCGCTGGCACGCGAGAGGGTCGCCGCGCGATGTGTTACGTCGTCGATCGCCGCGCGCACAGTGGACGCGCCTTCCATCGCGAGCAGCCGCGAAATTGTGACCGACGGGGCGACCTCTCCCGTCAGGCATTGCACAAGAATTGCCCGAATCGCCGGCGGTTGCAGGCCTTCTGTGAGACGAGTGATGGCTTCCGCTTCCATTCCGGTCCGACTGCTCATGTCAGTTCGATTTGAGATAGACAGCTACAACTCGATCGACGCGCTGATTCTCTGGCACAACACGCGCCAGTCGGCCCGGAGCCGCATACGACGACTCAAAACGGAGGACAGGGAATGGCTTCGCGAAAATCCTCAGGCAGCCGGAAATACGGTAAGGCGGCCTCGAAGCGCGTCGAGAGCGCGATGCGTCGCAGTAAGACGGGAACGGTCTGACCACTAGGTAGGAGCTAACTCGGCCGTTGCTTTCCGTTAAGTGCGTTTGCCATATGGGTTTCTCGGATTCGGAGCGCCTGGACTATCGTCGGAACATCGTGCGTCCACACGGGAAGTACGACCGAGATCAGAAGCCCTTCGACCTGGGCGATGAGGCCGAGGATGACCGTGATGGCGACGAAAGGCTGAACGATGCCAAACCCCATCAGCAGCACCAACGCCAGCGCAAGGGAGAGTCCCCAGACCTTGGAGCTCCAGGCGTGGTATGCCACATCCTTGCCGAATTTCACAAAGTCAAAAACGTGACGGATCACGTCCAGACCGATGACAATCAGAGCCGGAGTCGCGATCGCCCGTACGACCTCCGGATGTAGCCGCCATACTGCCCACGACGCCGTTGCATAGAACACCAGGTCCGCCCTGCTGTCGAAATGCCGGAGCTCGGCGCTTGCGACTCCGACCCGACGGGCAATCACCCCGTCGAAGTAATCCGATATGAAGGCGACGAGTATCACGACCGCGAATACGATTCCTGCCGCATTCGCGTAGACGAGCCAGACAAGCACTGGCGCCAACATGAGTCTCAGGACCGTGAGACCTACGGGAATAGATCTCTCGACTTTGCCACGCACTCTCGCCTCAGTACTTGGCGAGGTAGTTATCGAGCTCCCATGACGAGACCTGCGTGATGTACTCCTGCCACTCGAGGCGCTTCGCGGCGAGAAACTGCGTCGCGATGTGCTCACCCAGAGCTTCTGTGATCACATCATCCTTCTCCAGCTCGTTGCACGCTTCCCCGAGATTGTGCGGCAGGTCATCGATCCGGAGGCGACGCTTCTCCCGGTGCGACATCTCCCAGATGTTGGAGTTGACGGGCTCGCGCGCATCGGCTTTGGTCGTGATGCCATCGAGTCCGGCCGCCAACTGCACCGCGAGCGCAAGATAGGGATTCGCGGAGGGATCCGGAATTCGCAGCTCGATTCTGGTCCCTGAGCCACGCCGATCAGGAATCCGGATCATCGGCGACCGGTTACGCATCGACCAGGCGACGTTGATCGGCGCTTCAAAACCCGGGACGAGCCTCTTGTAGGAGTTGACGAGAGGGTTCGTAATCGCCGTAAAGCCGCGCGCATGTCGAAGCAGCCCTCCGATGTAGTGGAGTGCGGTGCTCGAGAGCTCCCACTCAGACTTCTCGTCCCAGAAAGAGTTGTCCTTCCCGCGGAAAAGCGATTGATGGGTGTGCATTCCGCTTCCATTCTGTCCGAAAATCGGCTTGGGCATGAACGACGCGGTGAGGCCGAACGTCCGGGCAACGTACTTCACCACGAACCGGAACGTCGCGATGTTGTCCGCCGTCTTCAGCGCTTCGGCATATCTGAAATCGATCTCGTGCTGGCCGTGCGCGACTTCGTGGTGCGCCGCTTCCACCTCGAACCCCATCTGCTCGAGGACATCGACGATCGCGCGGCGCGCATCCTCGCCGAGATCGGCCGGCGCGAGATCGAAATACGATCCCACGTCGTGCGTGACCGTCGAGGGCTCCTCGTCCGGCCGCGGCTTGAACATGAAAAACTCGGCTTCCATCCCCGCGTTCATCGTGTAGCCGAGTTTGGCCGCGCGTGCGATCACTTTCCTGAGCACCCCGCGCGGATCTCCGGCGAAGGGTTTGCCGTCCGGAGTGTTGATATCGCAGATCAGCCTCGCGACGCGGCTCTTCTCATCCCCCCACGGGAATATCTGAAAAGTGCTAAGATCCGGAGCCAGCAACATGTCCGATTCCTCGATCCGGACGAACCCCTCGATCGAAGAGCCATCGAACATGATATCCCCCGCCAGTGCTTTCTCGAATTGCGACGCGGGTATCTCGACGTTCTTGTTGATGCCGAGGATGTCCGTGAATTGCAGTCTGAGGAAGCGGACGTTGTTGGCGGCGGCGAGCTCCAGGATGTCTTTGGCCGTAGCGCCTGAGGTATCGGGAATCTGGGAGCGAGGTCGGGGCATGGGCTCAACCTAGCCCTATTGCCATTTTTTTGCAAATCGTGCACGAAAATGAGCCCGTTCCTTGCATTCTCCGGCTTAAATAGCCAATTTGGTCGATCAATTGTGCAGGCAACGCACTTTTTGCTACTACATTCTCATCCGCACAAACACCCATGACAGCCGCCGCAATCACCCCGCGTAAAGCTCTTCTGAACGAGATCTCCTCCCGCGAGCCCCGAATCGCCCGCGGTTTCAGCAAGGACGGAATACCCGGGCCGACTTCCCAGTACTTCGGAGTCAACATCCTTGGCGTGAGGCAGCTGCGCGACAAGCTTCCGAAAGAAGTTTTCGCCAGCCTCGCTGCGTCCATCCGCCACGGCAAAAAGCTCGATCGCGCTATCGCGCCGGTCGTAGCGCAGGTCATCAAGGAGTGGGCGATCTCTCGCGGCGTGACACACTTCACGCACTGGTTCCAGCCCCAGACCGGACTCACAGCGGAAAAGCACGACGCGTTCTTCGCGTTCGATGACGACCGGCAGCCGATGGAATCCTTTACCGGCGACCAGCTGATTCAGAGCGAGCCCGACGCTTCGAGCTTTCCCTCCGGCGGACTGCGCGCGACGTGGGAAGCACGTGGTTACACTGCGTGGAATCCGGCGAGCCCTGTCTTCATCGTCGAGTCGACCGGCGCCCGGACTCTCTGCATTCCCTCGGTCTTCATCGGCTACAACGG
>JBGQIT010000124.1:0-7667 GCA_041498575.1 Gemmatimonadaceae bacterium | reverse complement strand
GTACAAGACGGGGAAGTTTCCCTTCTCCGCCAACGCGCGTGCGCGTACGGCCGGCGATACACCTGGTTTTGTAAAGTTCATTGCGGACGCCGAGACGGACGAGCTGCTCGGCGCGCACATGATAGGGCCGGGCGTGTCGGAGTTGATTCAGGAGGCGGTTTTGGCGTTCGAGTACCGCGGATCATCCGAAGACATTGGAATCACAGTACATTCGCACCCGACGCTAAGCGAAGCCGTAAAGGAAGCCGCACTCGGCGTGCTCGGCAGATCGCTTCAAATTTGATTAATACGAGAATGCCAGCCCTCGCCGCACCCCCACAGCTAATAGTTTTCGAACCGATGAATCGGACCATCAGGCCGCTCGTTGCGGCCGATCGCAGCGGAGTCTTTCGGATTCTCGAGAACGCCGGGAATTTCACGCCCGAGGAAGTGGCGACGGCGCTCGAGCTAATCGACGAGTGGCTGGAGCTCGGCGAGCACAGTGGGTATCTCACCTACGTTCTGGAGGCGCGTGACGGAGACAGCTCGGAAGTACTGGGCTACGTGTCGTTCGGTCCGACGCCGCTGACGGAGTCGACGTTCGACTTGTACTGGATCGCGGTCGACAAGTCGAAGCATCGCGGCGGAGTTGGAAAGCGGCTGCTCAAGTTCACGGAGGAGGAGACTGTGCGGCGCGGGGGGAAGATGCTACTGATTGAAACATCGTCCCAAGAGACCTATGGCGGGACGATTCAGTTCTATGAGAAGACGGGTTATGAACTCGTGGGAAAGATCAAGGATTATTACAAGCCAGGCGACGACAAGCTGATTTTTGCGAAGAGGTTGGTGTCGAGCATTCCGGCTGCTCGTGCGGCCCCGGCCGAAAGTTCCGCTTTCAGGGAGCCAGTCTCAGAGGCTTCCTCGCCCGCTCAATAGGCCGTCGTTATCCGACGACAAGAGCTCTGACGAAGAGCTCTCATAGAGCTCTGGCGATATAGAGCTCTAATGAACATGGTTGACGCAGAGGGATGGCTTTCTGTCGACCCGACCCACACCAGACTCTTCGCATGAGTACCGTTGCTCGGCGTCCACTGGAATTGCGGTCTCCATTACTTGCCGCGCTGAGCCGACAGCTTCGCCTTCGTCATTACAGCGAGGCGACCGCACGATCATACATCCGGTGGGTGGTTCGCTATGTCCGATTTCACCGGACGACGCATCCATCGGCGCTCGGCCAGGACGATGTAGTCGAGTTTCTTTCAGCGCTCGCAATCCGTAAGAACGTCAGCTCTTCGACGCAGAACCAGGCGATGGCGGCGATATCGTTCCTTTATCGTGAGGTGCTTGGAACACCCCTGGAGGAATTGGAGCCGATTGCCCGTGCAAAGCGTGCTGTCAGGCTGCCCGTGGTGCTGACGAAGGACGAGGTGAAGCAACTGATCGCACGAATGGAGGGGACACCGCAGCTCGTGGCGATGTTGCTATATGGTTCCGGGCTGCGCGTTCTCGAGTGTTTGACGCTTCGCGTCAAGGACATCGATTTTGGCTCTCACGAGATCGTCATTAGGGGTGGCAAGGGAGACAAAGACCGTTTGACCATGCTGCCGGTGGGCGTCGAGGGACGGCTACGAAGTCATCTCGAGGAAGTACGTGCGTTGCACGGGAGGGATCTGAAGCGCGGCGGGGGGAGGGCCGACATCCCCAATGCGCTCGCGCGCAAGTTTCCCAGGGCTTCGACCGAGTGGCGCTGGCAGTACGTATTTCCGGCGGCGCGAACCTACATTGATGTGGCGAGCCGGGAACTGCGGCGGCATCATCTTCATGTGACGGTTGTTCAGCGAGCGGTGGCGGATGCAGTACGGGCGTCGGGTCTGACGAAGCGGGCGACGTGTCACACGTTCAGGCATTCATTTGCCACGCATCTCATAGAAAACGGTTACGATATTCGGACGGTTCAGGAGTTGCTGGGTCATTCGGACGTGCGGACGACGATGATTTACACGCACGTTCTGAGAGGTGGCGGGCGGGGGGTTCGGAGCCCGATCGATGCATTTTTGCAGTAAAGGCAGCGAGCGAATGTTATGCAGCTATTCTTGCAGCCTATCACCGAGCACGATTGTGAGCCACTCGTGCCTAAGTGCGTTTACGACTGGGGCTTTGCTCAACTATCCCCAATTGTTAAAGTGGAGAAGGGCTGCGAGCTACGCTGCCTTTTGTTTTCCTTCGCAGCATAATAGGCGTTATACGCACTACCGGGATCTAGGAATGTCTGAACGCGCGACGCCCGCGGTGATGGCGGCACTGAAAGAGGCGCTGCAGGGCCAGATCACGACGAACGATCCGCCCGAAACGGCGCTCACGTTCGCCCGCCTTCAGCGTGAGGGCATGTCGGAAGACGAGGCGTGGCGGTGGCTGTCGGCCGCGTTCCTGCAAGAAATGAGCATTATGATCCGCGACAATCGGGCCTTCGATCGGGCAGGGTTCGTCTGTGCGCTCGACCGCTTACCGGGGTTGATCGACCGATGAGGAACATCCATCGGTGCGCGAGGCGTATAACGAACGTTGCAGCTGACAAGCACTTTTCGGATGCGGCTTCGCCGCAATGGTTGTACTGTGCTTGCAGCTGAACTTGGCGTTAGCCAGACTCCTATGCATCGTGAGAAGCGACCTGACGACCTCGCGCGCGAGGCAGCGGGAGAGCCACCGGAGCCACTCCGCACCGAAGCGACGAGCGTCGGCACCGTAGAGTGGTGGAAGGACGATAAGGGCTACGGCGCGATCGCGTGTGCTGTAACTGCGCCGTGGGACATCTGGTGCCACTTCTCGGCGATCGACGCTCCGGGTTTCAGGTCCCTCACTGAGGGTGAGACTGTCACGGTGGAGTATTACCGAGCGAATCAGGACAGTTTCCGGTACATCGCGAAGCGCGTGCGCCGCAGCGACGCGCCCACCGTGCCACACGCTGGCTAACGAACGTTGCAGCAGACGGGCGCGGCCAAGTCGTTGGGTTGTGTATGTTCATACTAGAAATCGCCCGCAGCTGAACTAGGGCGTTAGGCCGATGCAGATCCTTCTTGAAAGCAAAGTGAAAACGCGTGCCTCTCTCTTCTCTCGTCGCACTTCTCAACGCGAATCCGCTGGCCAAGCGTCTCGACCAAGTTGAGGACGTCTGGAAGGTTTCCTCTAGCTGGTGGCGCGGCGACGCGGCGGACAGCTTGTTGGTAGACGTCATCGCCGCTCTGATTGCAGCTGAGCGACCGTGCTTCCTAGCTTCGAGCTTCCCGGTGGACTGGGACGCTATTGGTGCGCAACCATGGGTGGCTGTGACTAATGGGCTGTGGCGCATACCCGCCGATCACGACCCCGCCGGTTTTATTGAGAGCTCGGTGCACAGGGAAGGCAGCTACGCGCTGTACGTGTGCCCGTCCGAGAAAAACGTTGAACGCATTCCCGAAGGACTGCCGTGGTGGGGCTGGCCTGGACCTCGAGATCGGGCCGCGCGCATCAACGAAGGACTCCGAGAGGCCGGAATCGAGGCCGCTGTATTGGTTCACCCAGACGCCTCAGACTGGATGGTGGCTGTCCCCGACGCGCGACAAAGTGCTCAGTCGCGCACGGCCTAACGAACGTTGCAGCAGACAAGCACTTTTCGGATGCGGCTTCGCCGCAATGGTGGTAGCGTGCTTGCAGCTGAACTAAGGCGTTAGATAGCCTCCATAGAAATATGCGCATCCAAATGCGAATTCCTTTGTTATCCCTCGCTCTCTGCGCATGTACCCAGGCCCGCTTTGCCTCGAAGCCTGACCCGCACTCAGATCCGGCCGTCTACCGAGCTGTGCTTGATAGCATGACCTTTCCGCAAGGGGGCAATCGGCCCACTCAGTTAGTCGTAATTGACAGTACGCTTACCGTCCAGTCGCAGGACCTCGAGTTGGACAAGTTGCCAGGAGTCGATAGCGCAGCAATCTCTGATTTTCAGAAACGAAACAGTGAGTCGCATTCACTCAGGTATTTATCGTCACCGGAACTTTCGGTTCCTATCGTCTTGGTCAGCCGCCAGACTCTTCAGTCCTTTCTGCACAATGGTCCCGAACCGTACTGGAGCGAGTTTTATCGCAGATATCCAGGCTCCAACGGGAGTATCTCCTTCTCCTCAATCGGTTACGGCGCTGATGGAAATGTCGCACTCTTAGTGGTCGAGCAAGGCTGCGGCAGTCTTTGCGGCGCGTTGAGTAATGTTGTCGTTAAACGTGAGCGCGGACGTTGGCGTGTCGCTGTCATTCGAATCACGGAGATGTCGTGAAGCACGGCTATCTAACGGTAGTTGCAGCAGACGAGCGCTCGCTAAGGAAATAGGGTTGATCGCAACTATAGTAGAAGCGCTCGCAGCTGAACTTGGGCGTTAGGCCGACTAACGAGCCGCTCTGGTGATACCTAAGACGTTACCGAGTAGCGCGCATTACAGTATTCGCGCGCCAGAGAATTATTACCGCGATATGCGTGAGGACGTAGAAGTTCTCCGCGACCATCAGCGCTTTATCGCGTGCGTCCTGGTAATTCTTTCGTGTATCGACGCGCTCGCTGCGGATTCAGACAAGGCGACGTCCGGTAAGTTCAAGGCATTCGTAAAACGTGAGTTCCCAGAACTATGCGCAGGCCTTGACAGAGTGGTGCGCGGAAAGTCGGGCCCTGATGTTTTGTACGACAGTTTCCGCAATGGCTTCTCGCATCTTCGAGGGCCGAAGGCAAACTTCGCAATCGCGGACAATGGCGAGTGGGCCGGCGAGGTGGAAGTAGATAGTAAGGGCAAATTTGTCGCGATAAATGTTGAACGCCTTATCGAGCACTTTCTGGCGCTCACTAATCGTTTGGAAGCCACTCGGTGACACGCGGCCTAACGAAGGTTGCAGCAGACGGGCGCGACAAAGTCGTTGGGTTGAGTATGTTCAGAGTAGAATCGCCCGCAGCTGAACTTGGGCGTTAGCAACTGTCTTGAAAGTCAAGCGGAATTAAGTACTGGCGAGCTTTGATCGATTGACCAGCGCTGGCCGGTGCGGATCATGGTGTTGAGGATGGTGAGCAGTTTCCTCATGCAGGCGACCAGTGCGAGCTTCTTCGGTTTGCCGGCAGTGAGCAGGCGCTGATAGAATGCTCGGATCACAGCGTTGCGCTTACTCGCTACGAGTGCGCCCATGTAGAGCACCGCGCGCACGCTGGCGCGCCCGCCCTGTACAAATCGCCGACCACGGAATGTGCCCGAATCGCGGCTCAAGGGCGCGACGCCAACCAACTTCGCGATCTCGCGACGCGAGAGGCGTCCGAGCTCGGGAAGATCAGCGATCAACGTGAAGGAGACTACGCGCCCTACACCCGGTACGCTCTGAAGTAAATCGTCCTTCTCGCGCCAAGCGCTCGATCGTCGCACCATATCGCCCAGATCAGTGTCGGCGATCCTGAGCTCGCGCTCGAGAAAGGCGATGTGGCCTTTGAGACTCTTCTTCACCCGCTGCTTGCCGCGGCCGAAGACCTGGCCTAAACGATTTCGCTCTGCACCCAGCATCTCGAGCAGTTGTCGCCTGCGGGCGAGGAGAGCTTCGAGCTCCTGCGCGTCGGCATCCGGAAGCGTCCGAACAGCTGGTCGCACACGCTCGGCGAAGAGTGCCAGGATATCGGCATCAATGCGATCAGTCTTGGCGAGTTGTCCGGTCGCCTTGGCGAAGTCGCGCACTTGGCGCGGATTTACTACGACCACCGGCAGCGCTAAAGCGACAAGAGCGGCGACTGAGAGAAGCTCATATCCGCCAGTAGCTTCGAGAACGATGAGCTCCGGTGCTTCGCCCCGGAGCCGCTCGACCAGCGCACGCACACCGCGCTCGTCGTTCGCTACCGTCCACCGCTCTCCGCTCGGTCTGGCCGCGACAACCAGCTCCGACTTGGCGACATCAATTCCGATCAGCATCCGCCCCCCCCACCAAGAGAGAATTGTCGCCCTCGGTCCATCCTTGTGAGAATTCGGGCTCGACCAGAAGGTCGGCCCCCGCAACTGTTCGGGCTCATGCGACCGACGATCAGAGACGCCGCTCAGGCTAACGCACGGTGTTCACCACCCAGACGGCATCGAGCTGGCGCCCCGATCAGAATGTCTGCAAACTCAGGAAAGAGCTAGATACGAGATACAAGACCGACACTCACTATTCGGGGAGAATCTTATGCATCTGTTCGGTGATCCAACTTTCCCGAAGAAAAATCTGACGGCTGCCTCCATTCTCCTTGCGCTCTCGTCCTTCCAGTTCGGGGCAATGGTCGAGCGACTCATCTGGACGAACGCGCCTCCGGTGGATTACGCCTTCCTGGTGATATGGGTTGTGCTGTTCTTCGCCGCAATCAAGATGTTCCGCGTGGGACTGGCCGCGGTGCCTCCGGATCCCAAGAATCTGCGATTGAACTAACCCGGGCTCGAATAGCCACCGCGGTCTAACGAACGTTGCAGCAGACAAGCACTTTTCGGATGCGGCTTCGCCGCAATGGTGATAGTGTGCTTGCAGCTGAACTAAGGCGTTAGGCAGAGCAATCACATTGTCGTTGCGCAAGGATCCCATGTCCCAGGACAACGAAAACGAATCGGAGTGGGAAAATCCGGCTAACTGGTGGCGAGGTTTGATCTACCACAGCCAGCGCGATAATCGCATCTGGGTTCCCAAGCGGATTCCCTCGTTCGGCGAGACGATCAATCTTGGGCGGCCGTTGGGTCTCGCGATCGCTGTAGCGATTCCAGTACTCATTGCTGCATTGATCGTCACCGCCGCGCTCGGCTACTGAGCCTCAGGTTTCCATGCGCGGCCTGCCTAACGAACGTTGCAGCAGACGAGGGTTCTTGCACCACTTGTGTAGACACTTCCACCTAACCAGCATGGAGTGTCAACTATGCCACGATCGGGTCCACGCGCACTGCGGAAGTACGGCGACGAGTTCAAGCTAACTGCTGTGCGACTCAGTCAGCGGCCGGGGTTGCAAGTGAAGAGCGTGGCTGCTGCGCTGACGATTCATCCCTTCATGCTGTCGAAGTGGCGCAAGGATGTGCGGGACGGTCGGCTACGCGGGCGGGCGCGGAAGGCGCCACACCGCCCGGTCCCGCCCGTGAGATCGCGCAGCTGCAGGCCCTCGAGAAGGCGCATGCGCTGCTGAAAGAGGAGCACGAACTCCCAAAAAAAGCCATTCGGTTCTGTTCCGCTCGAAAGGCGACACGTTCGCCTTCATCGACTCGCAGCGCGCTCACTTCAGCGTCGCGTCGCTCTGCCGGCGCTACGCCGTGACGACCGCCGGTTTCTACGCTTGGCGTCGGCGCGGGGAGAGTGCCCATGCGGAACGGGACCGACTCCTCACGACGGAGATCGAACGTCTCTTTGTTGCACATCAGGAACGTTACGGCAGCCCACGTCTCCAGCAGCTCCTACGCAACGCGGGGTGGCTCGTGAGCCGACGCCGGGTCGCGCGCCTCATGCGCGCGGCGGGTCTCCGCGCGAAGGCGGTGCGTGGGTACCGCGCGAAGGTCAACGTGCATCACCAGTACGCGCGGCATCCGAACCGGCTCTGGACCACACCGGTGAGCGCACCCAATCAGGTCTGGGTCGGCGACATCACGTATTTCAAGGTCGCTGGCAGCTGGCGGTATCTCGCCATCGTCATGG
>JBGQIT010000123.1:0-7683 GCA_041498575.1 Gemmatimonadaceae bacterium | reverse complement strand
GATTCGTCGGCGGCCGCATTCAGATCCGCCGGCATCTTATCGGGTCGCCTCGCGTCGATCCCTCCCAGGTGCACGACGTGGCTGCCCAGGGTAATGTCGAATTCACGCAGAAATCGCCTGCAGACGGCCCCAGCGGCCACGCGGGCCGTGGTCTCGCGGGCGGAGGCTCGCTCCAGCACGTCCCGGGCATCCGTCCGGTCGTACTTGAGCATCCCTGAGAGGTCGACGTGACCCGGCCGCGGACGCGTTACCGCGCGCTTCCGCTCGGGATCGCCCTCTCGAGGGGCCGGATCCATGATCTCCTCCCAGTTCTTCCAGTCGCGATTCTGAATCAGCATCGCGATCGGAGAGCCGAGCGTTTCTCCCGCGCGGACGCCTGAGAGGAACTCGGCGCGGTCGGACTCTATCTTCATGCGTCGGCCACGCCCGTAGCCCTGCTGCCTGCGCGCGAGCTCGATGTCGACGTCGGCGGCGACGAGGGGAAGGCCAGCGACCAGCCCCTCGAGGATGGATACGAGCGCGGGGCCGTGTGACTCGCCGGCAGTCGTGAATCGCAGCATGAGTCTCCAAAAAGAACGAGCGGGCGCTGCTATGACAACCCCTGATTGTGGCTTGGCTCCGCGGCACGTCAAAACAAAGAGCCCGGCTTTTGGCCGGGCTCTTTGTCCGATGATGGCCTGCCTCCTTAAGGACAGGTGGTCGTAAACGTGTTTGGCAATTGCGCGATCACAACACCTCGTGCCGTCGCGGCAACGAGCACCAGCTGGCCAGTGGAGGCCCGGAACGCAGCCTTGATTGGTCCAATGATCGGATCGCGAATCGGAATCGAGGATACGCGTTGATAGCAGTGCGTATCGAAGATATCGATCTGAGCCTCCGACGATGCCGCGAACAAGAGGCGGGTAAGCAGCGGGAACGAGTTCGGCCCGGTGTTGAGCGGATGGAAGTCCAGACCCGCGTTGCTCACGGTCGTGCCCAGTATGCCCTGCAGCCGTAGCAACGGGTTGAGTATATAGGTCGAGTCGGCTCGAATCGCGGATAGCGATCCATCGAAGTTGATGGCGACTCCCTTCACTTCAGCGAAAGTGTTGGCGATGAAGTCGGACACAGCTGTCGCGGGAGAAATTCCCCTGTCGACGACGGGAGTCGTTAGCGTTTGCACACCAAAACCGACATCAACTGTGGTCTGATACCCGCGGTCGACATCAAACGCGACGGCTCTGCTGCCGAAAACGCTGCCGCCCTCACCAAAGACTGCTCGCTGAAAGTTGCCGGAATTGCGCGCAAACGTCGTGTCCCGAAATCCCAAAGCGGGCAACTGCGCCACGATGGAATAGAAGCCGCCGCCGGGCACGGGTTGCTGATATGGCAGAATCACCGTGCTGTCGATGCCGTTAGCGTCGAAGCGAATGATTTGGAGAGTATCCGCGCGTCCAGCCGATTGACCCACCGCCGGCTCAAAGAAGAAATGCGAGGTGTGGTAGTCCGTCTTCCCGGCAACGGTCACGCCGCGGGTCAGGTTCTCCCAGCGGATCGTGCCGTTCAGCTCCGCGAATGGCGAGACCTGGCCGGGTGTCGGCGTTGTGGTATAAGCCATCACGACTTCGCACGGACTGACCGTAACTATGCACGTGGCCGCGGGAAACTGTGGCCGGTCACTGAAATCGTATCTTGTCTTCTGCTGGAAAGGCAGGCCGCTCGGACCTGTGGTTGTCGTGACGCTGTACACGATGATGTTCGGCAGCGCGTAGCGGAATACTTCCGCGCCGTTGGCGCCGACATTCAGGTCGACGTAGCTGATGTCGGTTCCACCGGAGTTCGCAATGAGCAGCGTATCACCCACTGCTCCGGTGCGGTCGCGCGGCCAGACCGTAATACCCCAGGGGCGTGACCCGACGATCACCGGCGTCTTGAACGATGAATCTGCCAGGTTGAAAACCTCGACCTGGTTGCGCGCGATATTCGTGAGGTAGAGTCGATCCTTGCCGGCGTGATAGAGCGCGTCGGCTACCTGACCACCAAGCGGCAGCGGACGCGTGACGCCGGCGACAACGGTGACCGTATCGACCCGGTCTATTCCGCTGGAAAGCTTCGCGAACGCTCTTATGCCGTTCGAGTTCTGGGCGAATACCTGTATGTAGGCGGTCGTCGGGAAGTTGGTGTACGGCAGCTTCATCGCGAAGGTGTGCGGCTGGAACGTCAGCTGACCGTTCGAAATGAAGGTCGCTGAATCGTCGATGGGACCGCCCACGGTGCTTCTCACCTGGTATCCGAGCTGGGAGATGCCGCTGGGATCGTCGGCTTCGACGTGGACAGTGTCAGACACCTCTACTCGCTTGCCGTGTCCGCACGCGTTGTCGAATGCCTGGCTGGCCGTGCAGTACGCGTTTACCACGGGAACAGAGTTGATTTGAGCAGCGGTCTGAACATTGATCGTGATGCTGGGACCGACGGCGCGCTGGCCGAGCGAGTCTCTCAGGAACGGAGTTATCGTGAGCGTTCCCGCAGTCGCATTCGCCGGTATCGTAACCGTGTCCTGCATCGTGAGAGAATCGAGGAGCGGGCTTGAATAGATGAGTGAATCCGCACGCACCACAGGGCCGGTCGTCATCAAGCCAAGCGAACGAACCTTGATGCCCGATTTGCCCATCACGGTCACGAGAATTGACTTGCCGAGCACGGCGGAGCTGCCGGAGAATGGACTCAGGACTTTGACTAACGGCGGCGGAACATTTCCGGTGGCGAGTATCAGCGTGTCGACCCCGGAGCTGTTGCCGGCTCCATCGACTGCGAAAGCAGTGATGGTTACCGGCGAGCCGGGAGGAACTGAACGCGATGAGAACAGCGTAAACGGCAGCCGGATGTCGGTGACCGTGGTGGTAAAGACCGTGTCGAAGATGAAATTCCCGACGGCGCCGATAGCCTGCACGTGAATGGTCTTCAGGCCGAGATTGTCCTTTGCATCGGTAGAGAAGGCAATTACGGTATCCACCTGGCCGCCAATGCCCGTCAGCGAAAGAGTTGGCGGTACACGATCCCGCTGTGGGTCTATCGACGTCGAGTCGTTACACGCCGCGACTCCAAGTGAAATAGACAGTGCCACCGCGGCCACGACGAGGCCACGGCGCAAGCCGTGAGAGAGATCTATGTGCATTCGAGTCACCTTTAGCGGGTGGCTGGTGGGATCGGATTCGACGATGCGCCTGGTATCGGCGCGCCGTCGTCGATGATGTGTGGAGTGACGAGGATCAGGAGGTCACGCTTTTCGTCGTCGGTGCGCGTCTCGCCGAACAGCCTGCCGATGATCGGCAGATCGACGAGGAGCGGAATTCCCGACTTGGACTGCGTGGTCTGCGTGACGGTCAGACCGCCGATGACCGCGGTCTCACCATCGCCAACGAGGAGCTGGGTGTCACCAGACTGCTTGCCGAAGATGAAGCCGACGTCCGACGAAGCCAGCTGCGCATCGGAGTTCTCGGCGTGCAACAGCAGCAGGATCTGGCGGTTGTTCGTGATGTGCGGTGTGACAGTCAGAATGATACCGACCTGTTTCATTTGCACCGTCGCCCGTGGCAGGGTGACGGAGACGCCAGTTCCCTGCTGAGTGTTAGCGTCGAGCACTCTGATCGGAATTTCCTGGCCGACCTGAATCGATGCCTGGCGATTGTCGAGCGTAACGATGCTCGGCTCCGCTTGTAGATCGGCGAGCCGAACTTCCTGGAGAGCATCGAGGAAGCTCGTGAGCTGGAACTTGCCAAGGGCAGTCGAGAACACGACGCTGAGCGCCGGGTTGACGACTCTGGCGTTGGCGTTCGCGATCGCCGACAGCGCATTGCCGCCGAGCAGAATGCGGTCGCCGTTGAATGGCGTTCCGCCGCCCAAGGCGTCAGGAACTCCGTCGCCGTTCGTGTCGATCGGCTTGAGCGTCGCGGGATCGGGACGCTTTACCAACTGGCTGAAGAACTGATCGGTGCCCGTTCCCAGATCGTACGAGAGTCCGATGTCTTCGATATTCGTTCTGTTGACGAAGATGATCTTGGCCTTGATGCCGACCTGCGGAGTGCGAACGTCGAGGTTGCGCACGTACTGTAAAACGTCGGCGAGACGCGAGGCCGTCTCCGTGATGATGAGCGTGTTGGTGGTGCTGTCGGCCGCGACCAGCCCGCGAGCTACGCAGTTAGGCCTGGCGTTGTTGACGACGTTGGGACTCGTTTGTACCTGCGGGCAGTCCTTCTGAAGGAGCTGCTGAATGGTCGGCACGAGCATGTGAGCGCGTGCATAGTTGATCGAAATGAGCTGAGTCTGGAGCGGCTCGGAGGCCTGGCGATTCAGGATGTTCGCGTAGCTGTCGACCGTGATGATGCCGGAGATGAGATCTTCCGAAGCGGCCAGACCCTGCCCCGAAAGAATCGCGCGCAGCGCGACATCCCATGGCTGGTTCTTGACCTCGGCGGTGACAGTGCCCTGCACGTCCTTGCCGACGACGATCGTCCGGCCCGAAAAAGCCGCGAACGACGCAATCACGTCGCGGATATCGGTATCCTGGAACGTGACGGTGATGGGCGGCTGCTGGGATTGCTGGACTGCCGAGAAGAGTGCAATCGGCTTGATATCGCGGGTCGAGATGATTCTCGCTGGAACCGGTTCTACAACCGCCGGAGCCGGATCGTCCTGTACATCGGACTGGGCGACTGATGTCTCGATCTGAGCCGTGGCCTTCCCGACTGTGGTGGTGATCCGCTCGGGCGTCGAAGCCGGTCGAGCCTTCGTTACATCAGCACTGGCAACCGTCATTGGACGCGCGCGTGGCGGCGTTGGAGCCGCGACGTAGCGATTCCCGGACACGGACGATGGCCACGCCGTATAGTCGGAAGTCTTGCCGCCCGTCACGGAGATACGAACCTCTCCAGAGTTGCGCGTGATCGTGTACGGGTGCTTCGCATCCAGGTCGATGACGACGCGGACGATATTCGGACGGAACTGCGAGTAGCGAACGTTGGTGATACCGCCGCGCGACGCCTTGTCGTAAGTGCGGCGCGACATGTCGAGAGTGGCTCCCTTCAGATCGATGACAACCCGATAGGGCGCCTCGAGCGTGAAATCCTGCACGTCGACGGCGGCGTTGACCCCGATCACCACCTCAGCCTTCCCCGACGAGGGGACGACGCTGAGTGAGTGAACGGTTGCGGCCGACGAAGGCAGGAACAGGAGCGCCGCGGCTGGCAGCGCTTTCAGAAAACTCATTGACGGAGCCTCATTTTGCTCGAATCGGGCGGCGCTATCGGCAGGAGCTCCTGGCGACTATAACCGAACTCTTCGATCGTGAAAATCACCGCTTTGGGCTGGATGGCCGCGACGCGCATTCTTCCTATCGTCTGGCCAACACGGACCTTGTACTGATCTCTAGACGTGATATCTCTCAAAACCGCAACAGAGTTCTGGCCGCGAGGGTCGTAGGCGACACCTACCAGTTTCAGGTCGGACAGGAGGGGCTTCAGATCGGATGTAGTCAGCAGCGACACAAATGGATCGCGCCGGCCGTCACCGTCATACGCGAAAACCTCTCGGTTGATCAGCACCTTCGGCCCGCTATCGACGGCCGGAACGGGCGCAGTTGCGACCGCCGGCTTCTTGGGGTCGGGAGCTGGGGGCCGCGACGCCCTGTTGGTGACTGGCTTGGCGGCAGTGTTCGGACTCGGTCTCGACGTCGCCTGCGCGCGCGCTTGCGCGGATGCGCCGCTCGCCAGCGCGGCCACGAAGACCAGCGCGAAAGTGATAGAGCGCTTCATTATTGTTTCACCGTCGAGGGCGGCGCGTATGGTGTCGTGCGCACCACGTAGGTCTGAACCTGGAACTGGGTGTCGACGAGCGATTCGCCCTTCTTCACCCGGGCCTTCGTCTTGTCCGCTATGGGGCGCAGCTTGATCGCCATCGTTACGGGCGCGATGATGCGGTTCAGTGAGCCGACGTTGCTCAGAAACTGGCCAACCGGGTGGTACCCACCGATGACGCCGAGCTTGTAGCGATAGGTATCGAACTGTTCGCCCGGCAGAACCGGCATCGGTTCCACTGTCGCCAGATCGAGTCCGACGCGGCGTGCCGCGGTTGAAATGTCCTCGAGGAGCGCTGGCACTTCGTTGCTCCTGGGAACGAGCTGCCGCATCACTCTGAGGCTCTGCTCGTATTCCGCGGACTGCGCACGGAGCTTCTGCAGGCTGCCCTGAGCGATATCAGCCTTCGCCTGCTGGTTCTTCTTGTCGAGCGAGTCGACGTGAGCCTGCGTAACGGCCAGTTCCTGCGCTTTTGGCTTGTACAGGAAATACCAGTACGCGCCGACCAGCACCACGGCCGCGACACCAATGGCCGCCAGCGTCTGCTCGCGCTTAGTCATGTTGGCGCCGATTGCCATGTTAGTGCACCGCCGAAACTACGAGTGGAACCGTCTTGATCGCGAAGGCGGGAGGAGATTGCGTCTCCGCCTCGAGAGTGAACTCCGTGACTTCCTTTCCTTCCGCCTGAACCAGATCGGAGCGGCTTAGCTGCACGTTCTGAATGAATGGCGACGCTTCGAGCGACTTCATGAACCGCGTGAGCGCCTGAATGTCCACCGTACGCCCGACGATCTTGAACTTCAGGTCTTTCGCGGCGGCCAGCATCGAGTCGGACCTCGCCTTGAGCGCCCGATTTCTTTCCGCCGTTCTCTGCTGTGCCGATTGCGTGCTGTCGACCGGAGTCGCCGCTCTCTTCGTCGTGTCAGCGGCAGCGACGCTGCGGGGCGCGCTTGTCTGCGTGATTTCGGTCAGCCACGTGTACTGCGGCAGCGCGTTGCTGATCTCGTACATGAGATGCGACCAGAGATAGCGGGAATCGTCGATCGATTTGATGATCGCGATCTGCTGATACAGAGAGTCGCGCGATGCCTCCGCCTTTGCCTTCGCCGCCAGAACGGCGCCGAACTGCGCCGAATCCTTGACCGCCTTGGTTTCCCTGTCCTCCAGCTCGCTGGCCTTCGCGGCCTGATGGATGAACATGAAAACGATGAGTGCTCCGCCTATACCTGCCGCGGCGACTGCGCCCAGCATGTACTTGTCGGTGATTTTTTCGGTTAACCCGACGAGCCACGGTGGAGGCTTGAGGTTGAACTCAAACTTCGTCGGGCTGCTGGTCTTCGCCCGTCGCTTTTTCTTGCCGTCCCCGGGTAGGAGATTGATCTCGATCATGGTGTCGGTGCTCCGGGGTCAGTTCTTACGGAGGGCAAGGCCGATCGCGAGCATCAGGAGAGGCGCGACCTCGTCGGTCACAAGCGACTCCAACGCGCCGTCCCTCACCGACATGGTCGTGAGCGGGTTGGCGAGCTCCACTGGCTTCTTCAGCCGTTGCCCAAGTGCTTCAGTCAGACCTGGCGTGCGTGACCCGCCGCCGCAGGTATAGACGGCCTTCATCTGTCCGTCGCCCTTGAGCGACGTGGACAGGAACGCAATCGCGCGCTCGAGCCCGGTGGCGATCTCTTCGGTCCGCTGCAGAATCACGGAATCGAGCTGTGCGGATCGGTCGTACCCTCTGATGAGCGCTTCAGCGTCAGCAGCCGAGAGCCCGTGTTCGCGCTGTAGATCCTCGCGAAAACGGCGGGTGCCAATGGGAAGATCACGGGTCAGAATTGGGACGCCCTCGTCCAGAATGTTG
>JBGQIT010000122.1:0-7705 GCA_041498575.1 Gemmatimonadaceae bacterium | reverse complement strand
CCTGGGTCGCGTGATGTCGAACGTGGTGACGATCGGTGCGGCCTTCTCTTCAGCGCGATGCCTGGCGGTGACAACCGGTTTTTCGTTGTGGGAAAATGGAGCCGCGGCGAACGCGACTGATGCCGCGCACAGCAGCGGGAGAATTAGGCGGTTATCCATTACGTCTTTCTAGGGCTCACGATCGATAGTAGGCGGGCGGGTCGGTCTCACATATGTGAGACTCCCAACATATCGTCCTATTGACGAACGGTCAACAACCGAAGTCACAGACTAACTCCGCCTGAGTCTTGGACTTGCAGCCCGGTCGAAATGTTCGGCCTCTCTTCGGAACCGGGACGTCCGTTCGCTTGTGAAAATCTTCACAAGCGGTTATTTTCCCCCCTGAATGGAAGACGGAAAGCGGACGCACCAGGGCTCCAAAAAGGGTCTGTCCGGCGCCGATTTCGCCGGAGTCGGACTCCAGTTCGCGTTTGCCATCATCGTCTTCCTGTACGCCGGCCAGTGGCTCGATAACCGGTTCGGCACCAACGGGATGTTCACCATCGCCGGCGTCTTCATCGGAGCGGGCGCGGCGTTCTACAACATGTACCGCAAGATCTCCGCGGCGCAGAAGCAGGACGACGAGGACCGGAGGACGAAACCGTGAGGGAGAAGCGGGCGATCAGCTTCTTCGCCGGAGTCTCGGCCGCCCTCATCATCACCGCGACCATCATCCTGAGGATGTACTTCAGGACGGTGGAGCAGCACAACGCGATGCTCGTTTCTGCTGGACTGGCTTTCGCAGTACAACTCGGTTCCTACGCGCTGCTCCGACCGGCCCGGCCGGGACACGGAGCGCCCGGCGAGCTGATGCTCCGCTGGGGAATCGGAGCGGTGTTGAGATTCTTCGTGCTGGTGTTGTACGCGCCGATCGCGAGAATCGTGAATCTCTCGCTCGAGGCGGCGCTGGTGAGTCTGGTGACTTTTTTCTTCATGACGATGATGGCCGAACCACTGCTGCTCGAATATGATCGCTGACCAAAAAGACTTCATCACGCCGCACATCACCGACGCGCACACGCTCGACTACCCGTGCCTGCACCCGGGCTTCGTGTGCGAGTACGAGCTGCCGCACTGGAATCCGATCCACATCGGCCGCTTCGCTCTCGACATCTCGCCAACGAGACACGTCGTCATGCTCTGGATCGCGGCACTCCTCTGCATCGTCACGATGCTGCTCGCGCTGCGCGCACACAACCGCAGAACGCGCGAAGGAGCGGCTCCGAGTGGGTTCGGGAATGGGCTGGAGGCGGTGGTGCTGTACCTGCGCAACGAAGTCATTCTCCCCAACGTCGGCCCCCATGGAAACGGCTACGTGCCGTTTCTGTTGACGCTCTTCTTCTTCATTCTGTTCGCGAATCTGCTCGGGCTCGTTCCTTATGGCGCGACCGCGACCGGAAACATCTCCGTCACGGCGACGCTCGCGATCATCACCTTCATCGTGATCGAGATTGCGGGGATGAAGGCGCAGGGCTGGGGCTACATCAACACGATCGTCTTCTGGCCGCACGACATGTCGCTGGCAATGAAACTTCCGATCACGGTCATACTGACGCCGATCGAGATCATCGGGAAGTTCACGAAGCCGTTCGCGCTCGCGATACGTCTATTCGCCAACATGGTTTCGGGACACGTCGTCCTGCTGGCGCTGATCAGCCTCATCTTCACCTTTGCCACCTGGTTACTGGTGCCGGTGCCGATCGCCCTGGCGCTTGGCATCTCGCTGCTCGAATTGTTCGTCGCATTTCTGCAGGCGTTCATCTTCACGCTTCTGTCCAGTGTGTTCATTGGACTGATCCGCGAAGGGGCGCACTGATGCGGGGCGTGCTCAACCCCGTGTAAGTACCCGGCCGAGCGGGCTGGAGAGGTCCGTTGGAGCGCAAGCTCCGCTGACGGACGGCGACCGGAAGGTCGCGAGCATGACATATCACGATTGAAAGAAGAGGAAGACAAAATGGTAGCCATGTTTCCGCTGCTTCAGGCTGCAGCCACGTTCTCCCGCGAGTACACGGGCGCGTGGGCAATGTTGGGCGCCGGCGTTGGTGCGGGTCTCGCCGTAATCGGCGCGGGCATCGGTATCGGACGTCTCGCCGGGCAGGCGATGGACGGAATGGCGCGTCAGCCGGAGATGGCCGCACGCATCCAGACGGGCGCGATCATCTTCGCGGCGCTCATCGAAGGAGTGGCGCTGTTCGCGGTCGTCATCTCGTTCCTGATTCAGGGTAAGTTCAAGTTCTAACGAAGCGCGTGGTGTGGTTCGCGGCGGCGATACTTGCCGCCGCGAACAGCCCGCGGCATTACAAACACAAACCGCGGCGGATTCGATCCGCCTAATCACGACGCAACCATGCCGACTTTCATCCTAGCGCTCCTGCAGCAAGTCGCCGTCGCTCCGGAAGAATCCGCCCAGTCCGGCGATCTTCTGTCGCCGAACGGCGGTCTCATGTTCTGGACGCTCGTCGTCTTCCTGATTCTCTTCGCCATTCTCGGCAAGCTAGTGTTCCCGAAGATCACGGCCGCGGTCGAGGCACGCGAAAAAGCGCTCGAGGAAGCGATCGAGGGAGCGAAACGTGACCGCGAGGAAGCCGCACGCGCCCTGGCCGAGCAGCTGCGGCACATCGAGACCGCGCGGCAGGAGGCGCAGAAGATCATCGTCGAAGGACGCCAGGTCGGCGAGAAACTTCGCGCGACGATGCTCGAGGAAACGCATCAACAGCAACAGCAACTGCTCGAAAGAGCGCGCCGAGAGATCGAGCAGGAGAAGGAGCGAGCGATTGCGGAGCTGCGCCGCGAAGCGATCGAGCTGGCCATCGCAGGAGCGAGCAAGGTGATCGAGAAGAATCTCGACGATCAGTCCAACCGCAAGATCGTCGAAAGCTTTCTCGCTTCGATTCCCGTGACGGAGACCAAGCGCGGATGAACGACGAGAGGATCGGCCGCAACTACGCCGAGGCACTTCTGACGCTCGCCCGAAAAGACGGCGAGCAGGAGGAGTGGGGCGCTCTCATCGATGCTATCTCGGTTGGGATGCGCGAGGATCACACCCTCCGGACTTTTCTCGAATCGCCCAAGCTGTCATCGGCGCGCAAGATTCAGATTCTGGAAAAGGCGCTGGGCCGTCGGGCTCCGAAGCTCTTTCTGCGCTTTCTCGAGACGGTGATCATGAAGCGCCGGCAGATGCTGCTTCCGGAGATCGCGTCGGAGTACAGGATGCTGATCGACGAGTCGGAGGATCGGGTGCACGTCAACGTCACGGTCGCGCGCGAGCTGGCCGAGCCCGAAAGGGATGCGTTGTCCCGGCAGCTGGGGCGGTTGTTCGGCAAGCGCGTGGTACCGCACATCTCGCTCAACCCGGCGATCCTGGGTGGCGTGATCGTGAAGGTGGGCGATACGGTGATGGACGGATCGGTACGGCGCCGGCTTGCGGCGCTCAGGCACAGGATGCTGTCGACGGTCACCCGGTAGAACAGCCAGCGATCTTAGCGGCCGAAGTTCAGCAGTTCGGCCTGTTCGGGCGTACTTATTGAAAGGTCGCATCCGGTGCGACCCTTTCGTTTTCAAACCGGTCCCGTGCTCCGCCATATGTCGTTCAATCCAAAGACGCCGATGAGGCTACTCTCGGCCATCGCGCTGGTTTTCCTGGCTGTTCCCACACTGGGCGCCCAGGTTCTCAAGCCCGGCTTGCAACCGGGGCTCACGAGGGCGCCCGACAGCGCGCGAAAGATCTCCCTGGACGAAGCCCTGCGGATGGCCCAGCAGAACTCCCCCGATGCGATCGTGGCCGAGGGAACCGAGAGAACGAGCAAGGCGGCGCGAGTCTCCGCGGTCGGCGCGATTTTGCCGAGCATCTCGCTCAGCGCCGGACACGTCGCGCAATTGGGTAGCAATCTGACGCGGCTGAATCAGAACGGCGAAGTTGTCACGGCCGCCCAGAAACCGACCAACAGCACCGGCCTTACGGTCGGCATGACTCTCTTCGACGGAGGACAGCGGCTCTACGACCTCCGCACGTCGAACTATCAGATCGCGGCCGCGGAGGCAAATCGCGTAGCGGTCAAGTACAACGTGGCTCTCGGTGTGAAGCAGCAGTATTACGCGGTTCTGGCCGCGATCGAGAGTCGGGACGCCGCGGTACTGCAGATGGCGCAGGCGGCCGAGCAGTTCAAGTCTTCTGTCGCGAGGGTGCGCGCCGGAGCAGCGACAAGGTCGGATTCGCTGCGCGGCGTGATCCAGGTCGGTAACGCGCAGCTCGCTCTGATCACGGCGGCGAGCAACAAGGAAGCGGCAGATGCAGCGCTCACGAGACTCGTCGGATCGCCGGTGCCGCTAACGGCAGATCCGGCTTCCGTGCAGGAGAACATGTCGGCGCTTCCTGATAGCGCGCAGCTGGCGGTGCTGGCCCTGACTGGGCCGGCGGTGCAGCAGGCGCAAGCCAATGTGGACGTGGCGGAAGAATCGCGAAAGGCATCAAAGGCTACCTATCTCCCCTCGTTGAGCGCGCTCTACACGCGGGGCGGCAGCGGAACCGATCCGCGTTTCGGGTTCGGGAGCGATCCTTTCACCTACAGCGGTCGACTCTCCTTCTCGCTTTCGTACCCCGTGTTCAACAATTTCGTGCGCGAGGAGGGGGTCGTGCGCGCGAAGGTCGCCGAGGTCAACGCGCAGGCGTCATTCCGGGACGCGCAGCTGGCGGCTGTTCAGCTGCTGACGCAGAACATTGGGGCGATACGCGGCGCATCGCAGCGGGTGGCGATCCAGGTCGCGTCAGTCGCGGCGGCGGAGGAGGATGTCCGGGTGCAGCAGCAGCGTTATAACATCGGCGCATCGGTGCTCCTCGACCTCATCACGTCGCAGGCGGCGTTGGCGACAGCGGAGCAGGCGTTGATTCAGGCACGGTACGATTATCGGATTGCGCGGGCGCAGCTCGAGGCGCTCATCGGGCGGGACCTGCAGTGAACGCTTCCGAATCTCCCAGCAAGCAAATGAAGAAAGAGAGATCGTTCAAGCGCCGACGCGGGCATGGCTTTCACAGATCGAAGAGGATTGCGATCGCGCTGGTGGTGGCGCTCGCGGCGTGCAAGAAGACTACAGATCCGGCCCTCGTGATCGAGACGGCTCCGGTCGAGCGGCGCAGCATTGTGCTGAGCGCGCAGGCGAACGGCACTGTGGAACCGATCGACATCGTCGAAGTGAAGTCGAAAGCGTCGGGCACGATCATCAAGATGCCCGTCGACATCGGCTCGTACGTGAAGGTCGGCGATCTGCTGGTTCAGATCGATCCGCGCGATGTGCAGAATCAATACGATCAGGCACAGGCGGCTCTCGCTTCGGCGACCGTGGGAAGGGCGGTCGCGCTGGCGCAGCGCAACCGGTCAGCGGAACTATTCAAGGAGAAGATCATCACCGCGGTGGAGATGGAGGCGGCAACCGTCGCGTTCGCACAGGCGGATGCCGCCTTTATAAACGCGCGGACGAATCTCTCGATCGCGAAAGTCCGGTTGGAGGATGCTACGGTGCAAGCACCGACAAACGGCACCATCATCGAGCGGCCGGTGTCAGTGGGGACGGTAATCACTTCGGCTACAACGTCGGCGAGTGGCGGGACCACCATTCTGAAAATGGCCGACCTGACCAAGGTCAGAATGCGCGCGTTCGTGAACGAGACGGACATCGGCAACGTCAAGCCCGGCCAGACGGCGACGGTGACCGTCGACGCGTTTCCGAATCGGAGATTCGTGGGAGTGGTCGAGAAGGTGGAACCCGAAGCGGTCGTGCAATCGAGCGTCACGATGTTCCCGGTCCTCGTGAGTCTCAATAACTCGGACGGCGCGCTCATGCCCGGCATGAACGGACAGGTGGTGATGGACATCCTGCGCCGCGATAACGTGCTGGCGGTGCCGAGTGATGCGATACGGAACGCACGAGACGCGGCGACGGTGGCTCCGGTTCTGGGGGTCAATCCCGACTCGTTGAAGGCGGCGCAGACAGCGGCGCGGGCGGCGCGCGGATTTGGAGCAGGCGGGACGGCGTCGTCGACGGCGTCTTCGGGCGACACGACAGGTCGTCGCAGATTTGGTGCGGCGAGCTCGACGCAAAGCGCGTTCGGTGGCCAGGGCGGGGCGGCTGGTACAGCGTCGTCGACCGGCCGGCGTGGTGGTGGCGGCGGGGGTGGCGGCGGAGGAGGCGGCGGCGGTGGTGGTGGTGGTGGCGGCGCGGGTGGCGCCGGCGCGGCAGTGGCCGCAGCGGGTGGGACCGGACGGACCGGCGGCGCACTGTTCGTTTTCGTAAAGAAGGGCGACACATACTCGCCGCGCGTGGTTCGTGTGGGAGTCAGCGATTTCGATTACACCGAAATCCTTAACGGCGCACAGCAAGGCGAACAGGTGGCGCTGCTCGGACCGGCAGTCCTGCAGGCACAGCGCGAACAGACTCAGGCTCGCATTAGAGCGGGCACGGGTGGTGGGCTCCAGCAACAGACTCCGCCGGCGGGCGCCGCGGGAGGAGCGGGTGGAGCTGGCGGAGCACGCGGTGGTGGAGCTGGTGGTGGAGGCGGTGGACGGCCGCCTGGCACATGAGGAGGTAGTACCATGCTACTCGGAGAGACGATTGGCGTAGCGCTCGGAGCGCTCAGGGCGAACAAGCTTCGCTCGTTTCTGACGATGCTCGGCGTCGTGATCGGAGTGGGAGCGGTGATCGCCGTGGTCGCGCTTGGACGGGGCGCACAGGAGTCGGTCAACGCAAGAATCTCCGCGCTGGGAACGACCCTTCTCACAGTGCAGCCGGGACAGATCTACGCGCCCGGAGGCGTCTCCTCCGGCAACGACCGAGCACCGATGGTAGTCGCCGACGCGAAGGCGCTCGACTCGGCGGGTCCGTCCATTGCCGCGGTCGAGCCGGAGATGCAGAAGCAGCTCCAGGTTCAATACCTGAACACGAATACCAATACCACTGTGCTCGGCACGACGGCCAACTATCTCGACGTGCGCAAGTACAAGATAGCGAGCGGGAAGATGTTCACCGAAGGCGACGACCGCGCGAGCAGACGCGTGGCGGTCCTGGGCGCGACAATTCCGGACAATCTCGGCGTGCCGGCGGCGAATCTCGTCGGGCAGAACGTGCGAATCGGTGGATTTCTATTCGAGGTCCTCGGAGTTCTCGCCAGCAAGGGCAGCAGTGGCGGGTTCGGAAACCCGGATGATCAGGTTCTGATTCCCATCACAACCGCGCAGTTTCGTGTCTTCGGCAGCGACAGGTTGCGCCAGATCGGAATATTGGCTGCATCGGAGGCGCAGATTCCGCAGGCGATGGCAGCGATTCAGCGGACGCTCAGAAAGGAGCACAGGTTGCGCGTCGGAGTACCTGACGATTTCCAGATTCGCAATCAAGCCGACTTCCTGAATACGCTCGGCGAGACGACGCAGATCTTCACGTTCCTACTCTCCGGAATCGCAGCGGTGAGTCTTCTCGTCGGCGGAATCGGCATCATGAACATCATGCTGGTGTCGGTTACCGAGCGAACGCGGGAGATCGGCGTGAGGAAAGCGCTCGGCGCGACACCGAAAAACATTCTGCTCCAATTCCTGATCGAAGCAGTGGTGCTGTGCCTGCTCGGCGGAGTGGGAGGGATCATCTTCGGGTGGCTTGGCGCGGTGGCGCTGGCCAAGTT
>JBGQIT010000121.1:0-7777 GCA_041498575.1 Gemmatimonadaceae bacterium | reverse complement strand
TCCTTCCTGCCTGTCCCAGCGGCTGTCGATGAGTACCGCCACGGATGCGCGGGTGCTCGCAGTGGCTCTGGGAATTCGTGGCGCTGGCTGGGCTGTCTGTGCTGGCTGGGTGGCCGGCGCAGGCGGCCTGGCGGGAATTGGCTGGCCCTGGGCGCCGAGATCCGCAGCGGCGAACGCCAACGCCGCGAGGACGACAGATCGCGAAGCAATCATCCTGCCCTCCTGTTCAAGGTTTCAATTGAGAATCCACGACTCGAATCGCCGAAAGCTGCTGCTTGCTTGCATCAGAACTCCCGCTTGCGCATCTCCTTGAAGAAGCGCTCGTGCTCCTGTCGTTCTTTCAGCGTGGCTTCGTCTGTCGGCAGATCAGAGAGATTCTTGTCGTATTTTTTGCCGAAGCCTTTTCGGCCGCTCGACTTCGCTGCCTTGGCGGCGTTTTTTTTCGCCAACGCGGCGATCTTCTTGTCGTCCATGATGGGGTTCTCGTGGAGGAAGTGCTTAAAAGGAGCAACGGGGCGCGAGAAAGGCAAGTGCGATTCGCTCGGCTCAGGGGACGTCCAGCACCTCTCGCACTTTATGCGCGAGTAAGTCCGGCGTAAAAGGCTTCTGCAGGAATGCCGTTTGGCCGTCGATTACGCCTCTTCGCATCACCTCATCGTCCGTGTAACCCGACATGAAGAGCACGCGTATGCCAGGACGAGCCTCGAGAACCCTCTCGACCAACTGGCTTCCGTTCATCTCGGGCATTACGACGTCTGTGGCGATTAGATCGATAGTCCCTCTATGCTCGGCGACGATTCGGAGAGCCTCTCCGCCGGTTCGCGCGACGAGGACATTGTAGCCGAGCGCGCCCAGCACACGCGCGCCGAGGGTGCGAATGGCTTCGTCGTCTTCCGCGAGAAGCACCGTCTCGGAGCCGATCGGCGTGAGTGCCCGATGCTCGGGAATGGTCGTCGCCGGCTCCAGCTTCGTCAGGCGCGGGAAATAGACCTTGAAGGTCGTACCGTGACCCAGCTCCGAATAGACGTAAACATCGCCGCCAGACTGCTTCACGATGCCGTGAACGGTTGCAAGCCCGAGCCCGGTTCCCTTTCCCGGCCCCTTGGTCGTGTAGAACGGCTCGAACAGCCGCTGCTGAACTTCTTTGCTCATGCCGCTGCCCGTGTCCGTCACGGCGAGCATGACGTAGTTCCCCGGCGCGGCCCCCAAATAGCGTTCGCCGTGTTCGTCGGAAAGCTCGGCGTTGTCGGTGGTGATCGTGAGATCACCTCCCCCCGGCATGGCGTCGCGTGCGTTGACGGCGAGGTTGATCAGCACCTGTTCCAACTGTCCTGGATCGGCGTTGATGAGAGCCAGCTCGGGATCGAGATGGGTCGTGAGCAGGATGTCCTCGCCAATGAGGCGGCGCAGCATCTTCTCAACGTCGGTCACGACCGCGTTGACATTCACCGCGCGTATCTGCAGAACCTGTTTCCGGCTGAAGGCAAGCAGCTGTCGAGTGAGCGTGGCTGCTCTCTGCGCAGCATCGCTTATCTCCTGAATGTCACCCCTCGCCGTGTCATTGGCTCCCATGTCCGCCAACAGCATGGAGCTGTAACTCATGATCACGGTGAGGAGATTGTTGAAATCGTGCGCCACACCCCCAGCAAGTTGCCCGACGGCTTCCATTTTCTGCGCCTGGACGAGCTGGTCCTCGAGCTTCCGTTGACGGGTGAGATCCCGAACAGTCGCTGCTATTCGACCTTCGAGCTCTCGGTGCGAATCTTCGATCTCGTGCGCCATGTCGTTGAACGAATCGGCGAGTACACCCAGCTCGTCCTCACTGGATACGACCACCCTGCGGGTGTAGTCGCCGGCAGATATATCCTTCGCAGCGAGCGCCAGGTCGTGAAGTGGTGTCGTAATCTGCCGGCCGATCAGCCGCGCCCCGATCGCGCCAACAATCAAAATCAGAAGCCCAGCTAACGCCATCACGCCGAGAAATCGCCGCGCGGGAGCAACTATCGAGGTCGTCCGAATATCCACCCATACTATCCAAGGCGCTTGCCTGACTACGGCCCAGGAACCCAGCCGAGCGGTACCGTCGGGCCCCTGGTAGGACAAGACCGACGGGCCTGTTGAATTGACCAGCGGACCTGGGACGATCGTCACAAGGTTGTTCCACACGCCTGTTGTGTCGCCGATAAGAAAAGTCGCGTCGGAACCGATCAAGCCGGCGATCAGCTTAGCTGACTGCGCCGAGCCAACTTCTCTGAACTGGGCCAGCGTTGCGACAGTGTCGCTCGGAGACCTCGTAATCGGCGCGGTTGATTCATAAAAGAGTGTCCCCCGATCGGCGACGACGCGCCCCGCGAGCATGCCCTTAGGCGGGACAGATTCGACGTGTCCGCCACGCAACACAGCGGCCTTTGCGGTGTCTGGTCCATCGATCCACAGCAAACGCTTTCCATCCCTGTCGCGCAATTCCAGGCCGATCACTTGAGAGTTTTTTGCGATCTTGTTGGCAAGCGAGCTCTCCGCCGCGTGGCGATCGCGCGGATCATTTGTGCTCAGGAATCGCCGGACGGCGGAGTCGGAGGCAGTTCCACTGAGATCTGCGCGTAATTGTGGGAGTTGTGTGTCGAAAGTCCGTGCGAGCAGATTGGACGCGCTCTGTGCGCGATCTTTCGCTGCCGTCATAAGTGCGGTTGTCAGCTGCTCATACCCTACAAACGCGAACGCCGCTAACGCGGCGATAAGGAGGCCGCTGATAAGCAGGGGAAGTCGCCTCGAGAGCGACTTCCGGCCGTGCAAGCGGTGCACTTTGAATCCTCCATGCGTGTGGGCGGAAAGGTCTGCGAGAAAAGACCCATCCGGTTCTCGGAAGTAACCATCACGGGAGCAGTTGGCGAACTCGATCCTCCGCTGTTTTTTCTCGTGGTTTTCCCTCGTGCGCCGGCCTCACTGCGTGTTTCATATCATCTACTTTGGGGGGAGCTATCGAGACGCGGGCATGGTACTGCCTATTTCGTATCATCTGGAATCCAAACGTCTGGTTTGGACGCACCCTGCATTGATCGGCCCCGTACTGCGCGCTCGAGGCGCGCGAGGCTCTTAACGGAGTGAGCGAGGCGCGACTAGGTTTCCCGGCAGGAGTCTTCCAATGCGATCTGCAGTCTCCGCGGTGTCTGAAAAAGCATGACGAACTTTCCCGACGCGATCTCGGTTCTGTCCGCGATGATCACCCCGGCGGTGCTCATCTCGGCGTGCGGATCGCTCATCCTCGCCACGTCGGATCGGCTGAGCAAGGCTGTGACGCGCACCCGCGAGATCTCGAGCGCGCTGATCCCACGCGCCGCTGACCAGCGCGTGGACGACCGCGAAGAAGAGCGTCGGATGCTGTTCACGCAGCTCGATTTCGTGACGACACGCTCGCGGCTCCTTCAACGCGCGCTGTCGCGACTATACGCGGCGCTCGCTTTTTTCGTGGGCACGAGTGTGGCGATCGGTCTGGTCGCGATCACGAGCTCCAAGTTCACCTTGGTTCCGATCGCGCTCGGACTTATCGGCGCGGGCCTGCTGCTTTATGCCGCGTTCCTGCTAATCAAGGAATCCCGCTTCGCGCTGGCCGCGGTGAACGAGGAGATGGATTTCATGTGGAAGCGCGGAAAGGAGTACGGCCCGCCGGATCTAGTCGAGAAGGGGATCAAGCGCACGCGCTGGTTTGGCGGGGTGCGTTAGCCTCTAGCGTTGCCGAATTTGCGCCAAAAGAAAAACGCCGGGCATGACTACCCGGCGTTTCTGTCTATGGGTGCGAAAGTTAGGTCACCCGCACTCGCTGAATCCGCACACGTGACACTTGGCACAGCCTTCGGCGAACTCGAGTGACGATCCGCAATCCGGACACGTCCCGATGAACGACTCGCTACGATTGATCGCGTCGAATCCGAATTGCGTCTGACCTGCTTCGCCGGAATTGACGACCGGCGATGGATTGGGCTGTACGATTTCCACCGGTGGCGCCGAGAGCGCGCCGCCGAGGTCCTGTTGCACGCCCTGCTTCTCCCGCATCCATTTCTCCAGGGCGATTCCTATCGCATCGGGAACGGACAGTACCTTGTTGGGTCCGAGGCCGATTGCCTTGTCCGACGCGATGCCGCGTAACTGGCGGTGCACCTCGCGAATTGGAATTCCCGATCTCAGCGCCAGCGAGATGAGACGTCCCATTGCCTCGGCGTCCGCCATTGCCGCGCCGCCCGCCTTGCCGAGGTTGATGAATACCTCGAAGGGCTGACCACGATCATCTTCGGTGATGTTGAGGAACATGGTGCCGAGCGGCGTCTCGATGCGCGTGGTGATTCCGCGCAGCGTATCCGGCCGCGCTCTCTTGGCACGGCGCTGAAGATTCTCGGCCTCCGTGTCGAACAGAGCTTGCTTGAGTCTCGCGTTCTCGGCCTCGAGCTCCGCAATGGTGCCGTGCAGCTCGCCACGCTCGGCTCTCGCATCGGCTTTGCCTTCACGCTCCGCTTTCGCCTGCTGCGTCGCGCCGGTCGATAGAACCTGATTGTCGCGGGAGCCGTCGCGGTACACCGTCACACCCTTGCACTTGAGCGCGTAGGCAAGCTCGTAGATCTCGCGCACGTCCTCGGGACTCGCCGCGTGCGGGAAGTTGGTCGTCTTGGAAATCGCGGAATCGCAATTCTCCTGAAAGGCGGCCTGCATTCTGACGTGCCACTCGGGCGTGATGTCGTGGGCGGTGACGAAGACGCGCTGCCACTGGGCCGGAACCTCGTCGAAGTGGATGTGCCCTTCCTTCGCGATCTTCTCCATCAGTTCGTCGGAGTACCAGCCTTCCCTGTTCGCGATCGCGACGAAGTCTTCGTTCACGTCCGGCATCAGCGCGCCAGCCTGATTCCGCATGAACGCAACGGCAAAAAGCGGCTCGATGCCCGAAGAGCAGCCGGCGATGATCGAGATCGTGCCCGTGGGCGCGATCGTGTTGACGTTGCAGTTGCGCAGCATCTGCATCGGGCGAACGCGATTACCCCTGGCATCGCGCGCGCACGTTTCGGCCGGACCCCAGATCGATCTGGCCCACTCGGGGAACGGTCCGCGCTCGTTGGCGAGCCTCTCGCTCTCACGCTTGGACTCGACGTCGACGAACTTCTGAAGCTGGCGTCCGAATTCGACGCCTTCGATCGTGTTGTAGGCGATGCCCAGCCGCACGAGCGCGTCAGCGAAGCCCATGATGCCGAAGCCGATGCGGCGAATTCGCTTGGAGAGGGCGTCGATCTCGGGAAGCGGGTACTTGTTGACGTCGATGATGTTGTCGAGGAAGTGAACGGAGAGATGGATGTCGCGCTTGAGCGCGTCCCAGTCCATCTGCGCGTCCTTCACGTAATACCCGACGTTGATCGAGCCGAGGTTGCAGACGTCGTAGGGGAGGAGCGGCTGCTCGCCGCAGGGATTCGTCGCTTCGTATTGTCCGACGTGCGGCACCGGATTGTAGCGGTTCGCCTCGTCGATGAAGAAACAACCTGGCTCACCCGTCCTCCAGGCACCGTCGATCATCTTGTCCCAGACGGCGCGCGCGTCGAGCTGGCCCGTAACCTTGCCATTGCTCGGATCGATCAGATCGTAGCCCGTGCCGTTCTTCACCGCCGTCATGAACTTGTCCGTGACGGCAACCGAGATGTTGAAGTTCGTAATCTGCGTCAGGTCTTCCTTGCAGTTGATGAAATCCATGATGTCGGGATGATCGACGCGCAGGATTCCCATGTTGGCGCCGCGGCGCGTGCCGCCCTGTTTCACCGCATCGGTCGACGCATCGTAGAGCTTCATGAACGACACCGGACCGGATGCAACTCCGGTCGTCGAGCGGACCATCGATCCCTTCCCTCGCAGCTTCGAGAACCCGAAGCCCGTCCCACCACCTGACTGATGGATGAGGGCCATCGCGCGCAGTGTGTCGTAGATGCCGTCGCGCCCATTGGAGAGCGCGTCCTCTACAGGCAGAACGAAGCAGGCGGACAGCTGGCCCAGCGGGCGTCCCGCGTTCATGAGGGTCGGAGAGTTCGGCTCGAAGCGGCGCTCGACCATCAGGCGGTAGAAGGCTTCGGCCATGCCCGTGACCTCGCTGTCGCTCGCTCCATAACGGCGATCTGCTTCAGCGACCGTTCCCGCTACGCGCCAGAACATGTCTTCCGGCTGCTCCACAGGCGTGCCCGTGCCGTCCTTGATCAGATATCTTTTTCCGATCACGGTCCGTGCGTTGTCATTCAGCTGGGCTTCGCCCTGGGGCGGGACGGCAGGTATGGGCATTAGTACAAACTCCGCAGTATAAAAAGGGTGTCAAGTAAGAAGACGACGGACTTGGAACTGCACGCTTGGGCATCAGTGATTTCGATGCGGGCAGGCATTCTACCGGTATTCGTGAGTCCGCGCCAGTGTTTATGTATCTCTTTACATGACAACGCCTTACGTAATCCACATCACTAATAGATGCTCGACCCTATTTTTCCCACGTCGAGGTGAATCGAGATCTATCGAGCAAGGGGTGCATATCGCGCACCCGGTGCGGAAAAGAATGGCGCCTGTCCCCTCCCCTCTAACTACACCGGAGGCCGGGAGTTAGATCGCCGCAAGGCCAACGAATCGCTGATGGACATGTCGAAAGCGGGGGCGAAGGTTCGCGAGCGTCGGAATTGAGCGAGTACTAAAGAAATCTCGGTTTGCTTAGATACACGCGCGCTGACCCTTCAGAACGAAGCCCCAAATGTGCCGTACACCTGCGCCTTAGCCGCTCCGAGCTGCTCTCGACTAGTCAACGGAAATGCGAGTCCCAACCGAATTCGCGCCTGCACGTCGAGCTGAACACCGGTGTCGATATTGAGCTCGGCTCCGGCAGAAGTCATCACGGGGTTCCTGATATTGCCGGCGCTACAGACTCCATTCGTGATATCGGCGCTCGCGGGACAGAACGCCCGCCCAGTCTCTCCGAAAAGCGTCAGCGAAGTCCGATCGACGAAGACCGGGATGAAACGATAGCCGCGCGACGGTGCCGCGAGTGGCGCTCGATATTCCAGCGCGGCCGAATACGCGCGAATTCCACCTTCTGATCCAGCGGGATACCCGCGCACCCCGAAAGTTCGTCGCTGCTGACCGACTGAAAAACCGGGGAACGCCTCCAGCGATGTCCCACTGATTCCTCCAGCCGAAAAAAGATCGGGACTTCTGTCGTCGGTGATCCCGCCGGCTGCGCGAAGCGCCAGGACATGGTGCGCGAAGCCTGGGAGATCGACCGACTTGTAGGCCGACGTAACGCCCACGAGACTGCGAGTCGATCCGCCGGTCGTGCCGCCACTCCAGCGCTGGCGTCCGTTCACCATGGTGCTGATTCCGTCCTCAGGTGAAATGCTCAAACCCGGACGCTGCGCGTTGGACCATCCCGCCGACGCAACCAACGCCGGGTAGTTGTGTCCCTTCGAGAAGAAGGACGACAGCTGCTGAAGCACCGTGTCGGGCCGCGTGGAGTAGGTAAGCCCATCGAGCTCTGCTCCAATCGAGGCAAGCGTGTAACTTCGAAAACGCGGACGAATGAACGTCGCCTGGAGCGATACTATTCTGTCGCGCTCTGTGAATCCGAACGGCGGGCTGACGTTCCCGGCATTGTCGACGAGAACGAAGTTCGCGTTCGAGTAGTTCTGCGACGCGTACAAATCGATCAGCGGCAAGCCGAATCCCGAGTAACGATACCAGAGCCACGCGGAGTTCTCGGCCCATCGTGAATTGTGAAGAG
>JBGQIT010000120.1:0-7827 GCA_041498575.1 Gemmatimonadaceae bacterium | reverse complement strand
TACGACAACGCGGGGTGGACGCTCGCGTATCAAATGGGCGTTCAGTTCGATCGCATTCTGGAGCCGTTCTCCGGACCGCTCACTCCAGTGGTCGGATTCGCGAAACCACCGAGAGCGCGCGTCGGACCCGCGGCGGAAGGATACGCTCTCAGTCACTCCGTGAACGACGCGTTCGCCGCGGTAAATCGACTGCTCGCTCGCGGGCAAGAGGTTTATACGCTCGTCACGCCGCTCAGTATCAACGGCCGGACCTACGACGCTGGCACGTTTTACATCCCGGCAAAACCGGGAACCCTGGCGATCCTCAGCCGGCTCGTAGCAGAAAAAGGCCTCGTGTTCGACCCCTTCGACACCGAGGTCTCGTCGGCGTCTCTGAAACGGATTCGACCAGCGCGTATCGCGCTGTGGGATCAGTATGGAGGATCTATAACCTCGGGCTGGGCGCGATTCATTCTCGAACAGTTCGAGTTCCCCTACCAGGTCGTATATCCGGCGACGCTCGATGCGGGGAATCTCATCAGCAAATTTGACGTTCTTATTCTTCCTGACGGAGTAACGTTCGGGCGACCCGGCGCACGCACGGCTCCGCGTGTCAACCCCGAGGACGTTCCCCCCGAGTATCGCGATCGGATCGGTAGCCTTACCGCCACACGGACGATCCCGCAGCTCCAGGAATTCCTCAACGCCGGCGGGACGATTCTCGCGATCGGCTCCGCGACCGACATCGGGATTCAGCTGCAACTTCCTATCTCTAACGCGCTGGCGGACAGCACGGGCCGATCGCTGCCTCGTAGCCGATTCTACGTGCCGGGATCGATTCTCACCATGCGCGTGGATACAACGCTTGCGCTTGGCGAGGGGCTGCGGCCGGTCACCGACTTCTACTACGATAACGCGCCGGCCTTTCGCCTCCTGCCCGGCGCCAATGCGCGCGGAATCAAGAGGGTTGTATGGATCGATGGCCCGACACCTCTGCGGAGCGGATGGGCTTGGGGCCAAAAATATCTGAGCGGTGTAACAGAGGTCCTGCAGGCTCCCGTCGGAAAGGGTATGCTGGTGTTGTATGGGCCTGACCCGTATTTCCGCTCGCAGCCGCACGGTACGTTCAAGCTCTTGTTCAACGGACTTCTATATCGCAATGAACTCGGGGATTAAATGATGCGCTCACGCATTCTGCTCGCGGCACTTGCGGTTTCAGGCTGCTCGTATTTCCAGTCGGGCGCCACCACTGAGCCCGCTCCTTCGCCAGCGACAAAGCCGGCTACGTCCAAGGCAGTGTCCGCCGTGCACGTCACGAGCAGCTCCGGGCTCATCAAGGCCATGCACGACCGGTATGACGGAAAATATCTGAAGACGATGAGCTTTCTTCAGAACAACACAGCGTACCCCATGACGGGGCAGGAGCAGAAGTCCCAGTGGTACGAACACATCGAGATTCCCGGCAAGCTTCGCATCGCGTTCCTTCCGGCCTCCCAGAAGAGCGGACTCGTTCAGATCGACGACCGGGTGGCGTCGTTCGACAACGGCATTCGCGTCGACTTCCGTCCGTCGGTCAATCCGCTCCTGCTTCTGACCGCGGATGTGTACGTAGCACCCGTAGCCACGATCATGCGTGGCCTGGACACACTACACGTCGATCAGGAGATAATCCGCGACGCCGTGTGGGAAGGGCAGCCGGTGTACGTCGTGGGAGCGAAAGCGGGCGACACCACCTCGAATCAAATGTGGGTGGACCGAGATAACCTGCGTCTCGTCCGCTTCATCCAGAGCTCAAAAGTCGGCGACCGCACAATGCTGAGTGATATCCGCGTCCTGGGCTACAAGGAGATCGGGGGATTCGACGTTCCGACGGAGTTTCTTGTGCTGAGGAACGGGCGGCCCTTCTGGCGCGAGCAATACGCCGACGTTCGCATCAACGAGAACTTCCCGCCCGGCACGTTCGATCAGGCCACCTGGAACGAGATCCCAATTCCCAAGTAGTACTGCAAAACACCAGAGGGCGTTGAAGGGACCTTGATGATCGGTGACAAGGTCAAGATCGAGACCGACACGGCGGCGGTCGAGCAACCGCAAGCGCAGTAAGAACTCCTACAAGCGAGCAAGCTAAATGAGAACCCGACTACTGCTGGCGGCGGGATTCCTTGCCGTCGATGTTTCCGCGCAGGGACGCGTCCAGCGGCCCATGACATTCGAGGATTTTGCGGCCGTAAGAAATGTCGGCGATCCTCAAGTCTCTCCTGACGGCCGGTGGGTGTTGTATTCGCTGCGGACGACGGACGTCAACGCGAACAATCGAACCACTATCACCAGGCTCCTAACCACCAGAGGCGCAAGCCTAGGAGAGCGCGGTCAATCGGTCGCCGTGCAGATGCCACAATGGCCCGATGCGAAAACCCGCGCGAGCGAAGCGCGCTGGTCGCCCGACGGGAAGCGGATCGCCTACATCGCGAGTGGGCAGCTCTGGATCGCCGATGCGACTGGGGCAAATGCTCGCAAGATCACGAACCTGAATGGCGGGGCCGGTGGGCCCGTATGGTCGCCGACCGGCGATCGCATCGCCTTCGTCACAGGCGTCTATCCCGATTGCGACAGCGATGGCTGCAACATCGAACGCGCGAAAGCTGCCGACACCGGCAAGGTCAAAGCGCACATCGCCGACAATCTGCTCTACAGGCACTGGACGGAGTGGACGCCTCAGACCCGATCGCACCTTTTCATTGTGGCGCCCGATGGAACGGGCCTGCGCGATGTGACCGCCGGCGTGAAGTACGACGTTCCTCCAGGACCCTTCGGTGGCAGTGAAGCGTACGCCTTCTCGCCGGATGGAAAAGAGCTCGCCTACACCGCGAAGGATCAGGGACGCGCTGACGCGTGGTCTACCGACCTCAACGTCTACACGGTGCCTGTGAGCGGGGGCGCGCCCGTCGTGATTACCGCGGCCAACCGCGGCGCCGATCAGAATCCGGTTTACTCCCCGGACGGCCGCACGATTCTGTACGCCTCGCAGGCGCGTCCGGGTTTCGAGTCCGATCGCCAACGGCTGAGGGCGTACGACCGCTCAACCAGGACAGCCCGCGAGCTGCTTCCAAACTGGGACAGAAACGCCGACGCCTATGCCTTCTCCCCGAGCGGAGACGCGATTTACCTGAATACGGTCGATGCCAGCCGCACGGAGCTTTATCGCATCACGCGCACGGCGTCAGGATGGACGACAGCCCCGCAGCTGCTCACCTCGGGCGGCAACAACTTTTCGCCGTCGGTGTCGAGCGACGGGAAAACGATCGCGTGGCTGCAGGACGCGACCGAGCGTCCCGCCGAAGTGTACGTCGCGACCGTTAGCCCGTCGGGCATGAGCGGTGTTCGCCGCCTCACCCACGAAAACGATGCGCTTCTCGCCCAACTCAAGCTGAATCCTGTCGAAGATTTCTGGTACAAGGGCGCCGACGGCGACAGCGTGCAGGGGATGATCCTCAGACCGCCGCAGTACCAGGCGGGCAAGAAGTTTCCCGTTCTCTTCCTCATTCACGGTGGACCGCAAGGCGAATGGCTGGACCAGTGGCACGGCCGCTGGAATTTCGAGCTGTTTGCTTCGCCCGGATTTGGAATCGTGGCCATCAATCCGCGCGGATCGTTCGGGTACGGTCAGAAGTTCACCGACCAGATTTCCAGAGACTGGGGCGGGAAGGTCTACACGGACCTGATGAACGGGCTCGACGCGGCGCTCGCCCGCAACAGCTGGCTTGACTCAACGCGCATGGGCGCCGCAGGCGGATCCTACGGTGGCTACATGACAAACTGGATCGCCGGGCACTCGAACCGGTTCAAGGCATTGTTCACGCATGCCGGCGTCTACAATCTCGAGAACATGTACGGGGCGACGGAGGAGATCTGGTTCAGCGACTGGGAATTCGGTGGTCCGTACTGGGACAGGAACGCGATGGATTCGGTGTACCGGCGCTGGTCGCCGCACCTCTTTGCCGGAAACTTTCGCACACCGCATCTCGTGGTGGTAGGCGAGCTCGACTACCGCGTGCCGTACACCGAAGGTCTCTCGCTTTTCACCGCGCTGCAGCGTCAGGGAGTTCCGAGCAGGCTGATCGACTTTCCGGACGAGGGGCACTGGATCGGGAAGCCGCAGAATCAACGCTTATGGTGGGGGGAGGCGCTTGGTTGGTTTCGAAAATATCTGAGCCCGTAGCTGGCACCTCTGGACACGCCTACAAATACAACAGAATAGGCGGGAGGTCCCAGAGGCATAGATGTCAGTCGATTAGTTCACTACGCCCCGACTTATCTCGGTGGGAACACGACACAAGCAACTGCCTGTGCCCTGAACGCCACAGAGGTAAGTCTGGGCGTAGTGAACTAAGTCACTCCCAACTCAACTACTGGGACCTCCCGCCTATTCAGTTGCAGATCTCAGTCTCCAGTCAGCAGATCTCAGTCCAGTCATCGGTAGCCTTGTGCCTGCATGGTGAACAGCTCCTCGTACAACCCCCCGTTCGCGAGCAGCTCTTCGTGCGAACCCTGCTCCTCGACCTTCCCGTGCCGCAGCACGATGATGCGATCGGCCATTCGTACGGTCGAAAAGCGATGCGAGATGAGGATCGCCATCCGGCCGGCAACCAGCTCCGAAAAGCGCAGGAACACCTCGTACTCGGCGCGAGCGTCCAGTGCCGCCGTCGGCTCGTCGAGTATCAGCACCTGCGCATCTCGAATGTAGGCGCGCGCCAGCGCAATCTTCTGCCACTCCCCTCCCGACAGATCGACGCCCTCGTCGAATCTCCTGCCTAACATCTGCTGATAGCCTTTCGAGAACCGGGGAAGGAGAGAGGCGGCGAGAGAGTTCTCGGCGGCTGCCGAGATCGCCGGCGGAGTTCCGTTGTTCCTGTCGAGGTCGGCGCGGACTGAGTCTATCTCGCCGACGCCAATGTTCTCATCGAACCTCATGTCGTAGCGCACGAAATCCTGGAAAATGACTCCGATCGTGTGCCTGAGACTAACGAGGTCGTACTCCTTGAGATCGATTCCATCGAGCGTGATCTTGCCCTCGGTCGGATCGTAGAGGCGAGCGAGAAGCTTGGTGATGGTGGTCTTGCCGGCGCCGTTCTCGCCGACGAGTGCCACGCGCTCGCCCGGCCTGAGAACGAGATCGACGTTCCGGACGGCCCACCGTTCGCTTTCCGGGTAGCGGAATCCAACATTCTCGAAGACGAATCCGGATTGGATCTTTGCGGGAACCGGTCGGGCGTTCGGGGGCGATTCGATCGTCGGGCGCATTTCGAGAAAGACGAAAAGGTCCCGGAGATAAAGCGCCTGTTCGGCTACGTTGCTTGCTGAGAGCAGGATGTTCTGGATGACGTCACGCCCGCGCCCGAATGATGCGGCCAGGAAGGTCAGCGTTCCAATGGTGATGTCGCCCTTGACGGCGCGAATCAGGATGACGACGTACGCCGCGTAGTAGCCGACCGTGCCCAATATCGACAGCAGCGCGCTGACGACTCCACGCCGCACCGAGAGATTTCGGTTCTCTTCGTAGAACTTCTGCGAGAGATCGCGGTAGCGCTCGGTCAGCCACGGAGCCAGGCCGAACATCTGGACCTCTTTCGCGGTCTTGTCGCTCGCGCCGACATAGCGGAGGTAGTCGAGCTGCCTGCGCTCGGGCGTCCAGCGGAACAGGAGCGAATACCCAAGCGCCGCGAAATGCGTTTCACCCAGAAAGCTCGGGATCACGGCGACGGCGAGCAGCAGCAGCAGCCACGGATTGTACGCGATGAGCGCTCCCGCCAGCGTCAGCAGCGTAAGCGCATCCTGCGACATCGAGAGCAGGAGACTGAGAAGCGCGATGCGCCCCACCGTCTGCCGCCGCGCTCGTTCGAGATGGTCGTAGAACTCCGGATCCTCGAATTGCGCTAGATCGAGCTTTGCGGCGTGCTCCATCAGCTGCACGCTCATCGCATTCGAGAAGAGATCTCCGAGCAGACTCTCGATCAGTGAGGACGCCCGGGCGAGAACCTCCCCAGTGAGAACGATCGCGAGCTCCAGCGCGAGATAGCGCCACACTTGCGTCAGCGATCCGTGCCCGGCTTTTGCCGCGATCACCGAGTCGAGGATCAGCTTGCCTACCCAGAAGGTCGTGACGGGCACGACCGAGCGCACGACGCGCAACACGATCATCGCCGTCGTGTAGCCGCGGTGGGTGCGCCAGATCAAACGGAACAGGGCAGGGACGTATCGCAACGCCTCGAGCCGCTCCTTCCAGCTTACGGCCTCTTCATCTGCGCGCGGGCGCCGGCGCCCTGCGCCCCCAAAAACCGGGTGACTCATAGGACCGCCGTCTTGCCTCTACTTTTTCCGGCGCCGACTAGCAGATGTCGCAGGCTTTCGCCCACCGGAAGATTTCGCAGACTTTCGCCTGGTGGCGGGTTTCGCAGGCTTTCGCCGACTGGCAGATGTGGCTGATTCTCGCCTACTGGCAGGTCTCGCAGACTCTGCTGATTCAACCTCGAAGCCCTGCGCGACCCACGCGTCGAAGCCGCCCGCGAGATTGGAAACGTTGGCGACTCCATGAGACTGAAGAAAGCTCGTCGCGATCGATGATCTGCCCCCTCCCCTGCACTGGAGCACGATGGGCACGGACGCGTCGAGCTCCCCAATGCGGTCTGGCAGCTGGGCGAGAGGAATGTGAATCGCGCCCGGTACGTGACCTCCGCTCCACTCTTCCGGGCTCCGCACATCGACCACCTGACGACCATTCTTGCCGGCGACCCTGTGGAGGGCCGTCGGGTCGAGCTGCGGGACCTGCTCTAGGCCTCCGCGGCGAGATTTCCACTCGCGCAAAACATCAGAGCGAAAGACGCCGCCGACACGCGTCAACCCGATCTTGCAGAGGTCGCCGAGTATGTTCTTCATCGCATCATCACTCTGCGCCTCAGTGACGATGTAGAAATCCTGGGTCTCTGGAACCAGCGCACCGCTCCAATTGAGGAACGACTTTCCGAGTGGAATGTTCAGCGTTCCAGGCACGTGCCCGGCCGCGAACTTATCCGCGGGCCTCGTGTCAATCACGGTCGCGCGCCTGCCGATCGCGCTCTCGAGGTCTGTCAATCCCATCCATGGTGGCTCCGGGCTTGTCGGTTGCTCCACACCGAGCCTGTTTACGCGCTTCATCACTGCGAAATAGCGGGGAGGCACCGGCTGATTCTCGAGAACTCTTGCTACGAACTCTTCCTCGCTCATCTCGGCAAACGCCCAGTTGAACAGCATCTCGTATCCGAGCGTCGATTGGGGCATCGAGCCCAGCGACTTGCCACACACGGATCCCGCCCCGTGGCCGGGCCAGATCTGCAAATGCTCGGGTTCCTTCCTGAATTTCCCGAGGGAGCGAAACAAGGCTCGCGCTGAACCTTTCATGCTGTCCTTCGCGCCGGCCGCGCGTTCCAGCAGGTCAGGCCGGCCGACGTCTCCGACAAAGACGAAATCGCCCGTGAGGGCGCCAGCAGGTTCCTGGCCTCGTGCCAGATCGGACACGAAAAAGGTCAGGTGCTCCGGCGTGTGGCCGGGCGTGTGAGCAGCGCGCACGCGAATCTCGCCGACATCGATCTGCGAGCCATCCCGCAAGACCTCCGCGACCTTGAGTGCAGCGTCCGTATAACCCCACTCCCCGCCACCTTCTCCCGAGAGATGGAGGGTGGCGCCGGCAGCTTTGGCCAGCGCGTGCGCCCCGGAAACGAAATCGGCGTGAATGTGGGTCTCGGTCACGTGAGCGATTCGCACGCGATCGGCTCCCGCCGCGCGAGTGTATTGTGCCACGTCAGAGTTGGGGTC
>JBGQIT010000119.1:0-7866 GCA_041498575.1 Gemmatimonadaceae bacterium | reverse complement strand
CGTGGAGCGTCGGTGTGATGGTACAGCGTTGTCCCTATGTATCCCAGCATGACCGCACTTGCTAGCGTCGCCGCGATTGCGCCACGTCTGAGATTGCGCTGGGTAGCGGCTAGCAGATGGTCGCTATCACATTCTCTGAGACGCGCTTCGAGTCGCTGCGAGAAGCCCGCGGACAGTTCTATGGAAGGAAGATTCCTGAAGAGTAGAAGCGCTCGCCGGATCTTGGCATCGTGCTTCGCGCAGCTCTCACATTCAGCAAGGTGCTGCTGCATGCGAACCAGCTCGATCCCCGCCAGGGTATCGTCTACAAATGCGACGTGCTGATCACAAAACTCGCGACAATCCATGGAGATAGGCTGAGGGTTCGGAACAGGGTACCCGCTAGCGGGGTCCCTGTTCCCGAATCGTCAGGCCTAATCTACGTATGGTGCGATGATTTCCGCGAACGAGTTTCTTGCCCGGTTAAGCCGCGATTTGACCGTGCCCAGGTTGCACTCCGTAATCTCCGCGATCTCCTCGTAAGACTTGCCCTCGAGCTCGCGCAGCACGAACACATTCCTGTGGTGCTCGGGAAGCTTGGCGACGCTCTCCTCGACGATCTCCCTCAAATGACGCTTACGGTACATGTCATCCGGGCGGGACGTAGTGTCTTCGAACTGGAGAGGACGATCATCGTCCTCAAAGTTCTTCTGGACCGCCTGAAAGAGAACCAACGGATTACGAGAGCGGTTGCGTAGCTCATTCTTCGCCAGATTCGAGGCGATCGTATAGACCCAGGTCGAAAACTTCTTCGAGCGGTCGAAGCGATGCAGGTGGCGATAGACGCGAATGAAAACCTCCTGCACCAGATCTTCCGCCTTTTCCCGGTCCCCGATCGTGCGGTACACGAAGTTCAGGAGACGGGTTTGGTAGCGGGTGACCAGTTCAGAGAAGGCGCGCTCCTCTCCACCAAGGAAGGCAGTAACGACGGCTGAATCATCCATCGCCTGGAGGCGTTCCCTGACGCTCGGTCCTTCAACCGATACAGCTTTCTTACGGACGATGTCAGCCATTTTTCTCTCCTCTATATAAGAGACACTCACGACACTGAATCGTGCACATCTCTGCTGGAACTTTCTGCGCTTTCATGTAATGCACGGCTCGTGCCGAATGGCCTACCGGAGTAACCAGTTGTCAGTAAAGGACTTATGGCGTTTCGGTCAGGCGTGAGCTTGTCCTGATTCTGCCAATCCTGTCCTAATTACATGACATGTCAGCGTCCTTTCATTGATTAGACGCCAATTTGGCCCGAAGGGTTAACGGCCCGAGCGAAACCCGGCGGCGAACAGGAGACCGATTACGGTCTTGGCATCCTGAATCTCACCTGCTTCTACCATTTCCAACGCTCGGGACAGCCGCATCGGATGGAGATCGAGAAATTCATCCACCTCATGTTTAGTCTCGCCAGCGATCAATCCGGTTGCCATGAAAACGTGGATTTTTTCGTCAGTGAATCCGGGAGTCGTGTACATCGTGAGCAAGTGGTCAAAATGCTCTGCTGTGCACCCGGTTTCTTCTTTCAGTTCCCGCACAGCACAATCGCGTGGGTTTTCCCCTTGGTCGAGTCTTCCCGCCGGGATCTCGTACAGATAGCCGTCGGCGGCATATCGGTACTGCCGGATCATCAGCACCTGAGGATCTTCACCTCGCGGATCGCTCAGGAAGGGCACGATTGCGCTCGCACCAGGGTGCCTGATCATCTCCAGCTCGCCAGTGGAACCGTCGGGAAACCGGACCGTATCCACGTCCACCGAGATGATCTTCCCCGTGTAGACGCGTCTGGACTTTACCTTTCCGACTGTGGTTTCATCTCCCATCACGGATGAAGCGCTATGAGCTGTGGACGTGCAGATCTCCAACACTCAAATCTGAAACAGAGTCACGAATGACCCGTGCGTCACCGACCACGATCGTTTGCAGCTCGTCAGGATGCAGGTGGGACCTGGCCGCCTGAAGGACCGCATCCGCTGAAACGCCCCGGATGTTCCTTCGGTAGGACTCATAGTAGTCAGCTGGCAGATCGTAGATGACGAGCGTCGCGAGAGCCGATGCGATTGCGGCAGTCGTCTCATATCGAATTGGGAATACTCCGTCGAGATAATCTCTCGCCAGCGATAGCTCCTCATCCGAAATTCGCTCGCCACGGATCCGATCGATCTCGAGAAGTATCTCACGCAATGCAGGCGCCGTCACCTCGCTTTGCACCGCGGTCGATACGACAAATGGACCGGGACCGCGTCGCCAGTCGTAGAACGACGACGCCCCATACGTATAGCCGTGCGCCTCACGGAGATTCAGGTTGATCCGCGAGCCGAAGAGACCGCCCAGAACCGCGTTCATTACAAGCGTGGGAAAAAAGTCGGGATGTTTGCGCGGCAACCCGACATGTCCAGTCCGTAGTTCCGACTGCGACGCTTCCGGTTTGTCCACGATATGAATGCTCTTCCGAGTGGTCCGGGCCGCGGCTATTAGCGGTCGATGCGGCGCGCTTCCCAATGACCACTGCTCAAACGCACGTATGATCAGCGCCCGTGCCTTATCAGTCGAAACATCTCCCGTCATGATTACAGTCGTCGATCCGGCGCGGTATCTGGATCGATAAAACTCTTCAATGTCCTTCCGCGACAATGCGCTTACGCTCTCGGTGCTTCCCTCGTCCGGCTTCGAATACCGGGACTCCTGGGTGTACAGGAACTCCGAGAACTTCTCGTCGGCCAGTCCGCGGGGCTCCGTTTCCAGCTGAAGGATCTCGGCAAGGCGCTCGGCCTTGGCCCGTTCTACTTCACGTTCCGGGAAAACGGGACTACTGATGGCTTCGCCAAGGAGCTCCGTCGCTTCTTCCAGCTGCTCTGACAGCACCGTGATCTTGATGAATGCGCTGTCCCAGTCTGCACCCGATTCGACAGATGTCCCTAGCTGCTCGAATTTCTCCGCCAGCTCAGCTCCGTCAAACCGCTGACTGCCTTCAAGGAGCGTACCGGCGGTCAGGGCAGCAACGCCTTCCTTGCCCCCTGGATCATTGGTGGATCCGGCGTCGACGACTACCAAAACGGTGACCACCGGAAGCTTCGCCACCTGCGCCGTAACCAGGCGAATTCCACTCGGCAATATCTGATCGTGGAAATCCGGGAAATGGTAACTCCGAGGTGTGCCGGGCTTCGGACGGAGGGAGGTAACCATCAGTCCGCGCTAACTGCAGCGGCGAGTATACTCTCGGATTCGACTCCTTCCTTCGGGACATAGAGAAGGCTTGCCCTGTTGTCCTCACCGAAGCGTTCGAAGATCAGATCGTTGACTCTCTGCGTGGTTACCGAGCGGTACCGGTCTGCCTGTTCGTTGATCAGCTCAGGTCGCTTGAAATACGTGGCGAACATCGACAGCCTGTCTGCTCTCTCCCCCGCTGATTGAAGGGAGGCGACCAGATCAGTCTCGATCAGCGCGATTGCTCTTTGCACTTCGGGTTCTGTTACACCTTCACGATGGATCAGGTCGATCTCTCGCTCGACCTCATCCTCCAGCCTGCTAACAGAGGTTTCCGGCCGCGCTGTGACGTCAACGACCAGGAGATCAGTCCCCTTCGCCAGATCAAACGTGAACGCACCAGCGTCTGCCGCTATCTGCCGCTCACGTACCAGAGTCCGTTGAAGGCGGCTTCCCTTTCTCATTCCGAGCACGGCGGAAGCAACACTGGCGGTGTAATACTCTTCGCTCCCGAATACCGGCGAGCGAAATGCCATGAACAAACGTGGGAGACTCACATTGTCGGGAACGACCTCCCGCAATCGGTTCCCGAACACCAGCGGGAGATTCATCGATGGCAGGGATGGTCTCCCCTTTCCACTCGGAATCGGTCCGAAGTACTCGGTGACGAGCCTGCGCGCCTCTATCGAATCAAAATCACCCGCGATCGAGAGAACCGCGTTGTCCGGCGTGTAGAAGGTGGCAAAGAACTGCGCGACGTCATCCAGCGATGCAGCCGAGAGGTCCTCCATCGACCCGATGAGCGAATGCTGGAAGGGGTACGATGGAGGAAACACCAGCTCCTGCATCTTCTCGAGCATTGTACCGTACGGCTGGTTGTCCACCGACCACCGTCGCTCATTCTTAACGACATCACGCTGAGTATCCAGCTTTTCCTGTGTCATCGCTGGAAGCAGTTCGCCCATTCGGTCTGCTTCCAGCCAGAGGGCCAACGCGAGCTCATTGGATGGAACCGTTTCGAAATAGTTCGTCCGCTCGAGCCACGTCGAACCATTCAATGTTCCACCCGCGCGTTGTATTAGCTCAAAATGCTCGTTCGACCCGACGTGTTCCGAGCCCTGAAATAGCATGTGTTCGAAGAGATGGGCGAATCCGGTTCTGCCGGCTTTCTCGTTCGCCGACCCAACGTGATACCAGAGGTTCACCGCCACGATTGGCGCGGTGTGATCCTCCGACAGCGTCACAAACAGCCCGTTGTCGAGGTGAAAGGTTTCTACCGGAATTCGCATTGTCGTAAATTGCCCGCCATGCAAACCCACTGGAACCCCCTCGGCACTCGCACGTGATTGCCGTCCTTGTCATTCTAGGGCTGCTGTCAGGGTCCCTGTTTCTGCTCTGGCGGTCACAGGAACGAATCCTGTTTCAACCGCCTCGACTGCAGGAAGCACTGCCTGAGCCCGGACGCGTGTCATACGAAGCCGTCGATGGACAACGGCTCGTCGGCTTCATGGTCGGGGATCCCCGAGTCGCGCCTGGCGTTCTACTCTGCTTTCATGGAAACGCAGACCTCGCCGTATGGCAGCTCGAGTGGGCACGGACGGTGGAGCGCCATACCCGATATGCCGTTTTCCTCGCCGAATACCGCGGTTACATGTCACTTGGTGGAAGCCCCACGTACTCGACCACGAAGCTCGACGCCCGTGCAGCCTATGACCATCTTCGAATCACCTTCGGTCTTGATCGCGCGCGCATGGCGTTCTTCGGTCATTCCCTTGGCAGTGCTGTAGCGACAGAGCTTGCGGAGATTCATCCACCTGCTGCGCTGCTTCTCCAGTCGCCTTTCTCTTCGGCACGTGCAATGGCGCGACTCATCATTACTCTTCCCGTAGCTCTCGTCTGGAAGACCATCTCGAGGATTCACTTCGATACCCGAGCGGCTGTCTCGACCCTCGATGTGCCCGTTTCGGTTGTGCACGGGCGACACGACCGTATCATCCCCTTCAGAATGGGGGTCGAGGTTTACGAGGCCGCAAAGAGAAAAGGCCAGCTACTGCTGGTCGAAGGAGCCGGACATAACGACGTGGCCGAGATCGCCGGGAAAGAATACTGGCGTTGGATGGTGGAGGCACTGAAGCCGCCCGCGATTATTAAGTAGCATAACGCCACTAAAAACTGGCATTTCACAGCTTCCGCTCGAAAACGAAAGCAAGCGGTGCCTTAAGCGATTCGCTGAAGATGTACTTCCAGCGCTCTTCCCGGTTGGGCGAGATCGGGCTGGTCTGCGTCGGAGAGGTGTAGGGTGTAAATCCGAAACGTCTCGCCAGAATCCGCAGGCGTAGCATGTGAAACGGATCGCTGACGAGTAGAGCCGTTTGAAGCCCGCGAACTTCGAGCATCCCTGCGACTGCGCGCATCGACTCGCTCGTCGTCCGGCCTTCGTTTTCTACCAGAATGGCACTATCCGGAACACCGCGTTTTCTGGCGTAAGTTCTTCCCACTGCCGCCTCACTGGTAGTGTCGCCAGATCCCGTTCCGCCAGTGAGTATCAGAAGCGCCGCCAGATGGCGGTTCCAGAGATCGAGTGCATGATCGAGCCGAGCCCGAAGAACAGGCGATGGCTTACCAGCATACTGCGCGGCACCCAGTACCACGATCGCCTGCGCGGGCCGCGCCTCATCGCGTGAGGCCCAAATCAGAACGGCAGTGGCGGAAACGACCCAGAGTGCGAACACCGCTGCGACAGCGACCGTCAGTATTCGCCGGACGATCTTTACTGCGTGTTTCGCTTTCTGTTTTGCCTTTGCAGCACGGTTCATCCGTAGAAGCTACGCTAGAAAGCACGCCTCGTGTGAGGCTCCGGGCAGTCGACGGAATATCCCTTGGCTACCAATGCCGCCTTGAATTCATCCTGAACCGGAGCTTCTCCGTGTACCAGCCAAATCGGGCCGAGTTTCGGCGACTTGTCCCTGACGCGCCCAAGCCAGCTGGTCATCTCAGTCCTGTCGGCGTGTGCGCTGTACCCGTCGATCACCTCGACACGCGCATGGAGCGGAACTTCGTCGCCAAAGATCTGAAGAATGGGTTGTCTCTCCACTACTCTTCGGCCGAGTGTATGCTCGGCCTGAAAGCCAACCACAAGAATCGTGTTCCGCGGATCGCTCGCTCCTTGCGCGAGATGATGAAGAATTCGGCCGTTTTCCATCATCCCCGCTGCGGCAATGATCACCATCGGGCCATGAGCGCGCGATAGTGCCTTTGATTCCTCCACATCACGCGTGTAGTGCAGAAGATCGAAGCGGAAGAGCTCCTTTGCCTTCTGGACCATCTCTTCGGACCGGTCGAAGCTCTCCGGGTGCATCTCGAAGACGGTTGTCGCGTCGATCGCCAGCGGGCTGTCGACATAGATCGGAATCGACGGAATTGCGCCTTCCCTGGCGAGACCATGGAGCGCGTAGATCATCTCCTGGGTACGACCGACGGCGAATGCAGGAATGAGAACGCGGCCTCCGCGGGCGGCCGTCTCGCGAACTACCTGCGCCAACTGTGCTCGGGCGCCTTCTACGGATTCGTGGTCCCTGTTTCCGTAGGTCGACTCCATGATCAGCGCGTCAGCACCATCTGGCGGAATTGGATCCCGGACTATGGCCAGACCACTTCTGCCGATGTCTCCGGAAAAAACCAGCCGTTTTGTCTTTCCGTCCTCCGTGCAATCGACCAGCACTGACGCCGAGCCGAGGATATGACCCGCGTCGATATAGCTGGCACGCACTCCCGGAACGACTTCGAATGGCCTGTTGTAGGGAACACCGACCATCAGGTCCATCGTGCGCACTGCGTGTCGCATTCCATACAGCGGCTCGATGAACTCCTTTTTCCTCTTCGCCAGGAATTCGGCATCCTTCTCCTGAATGTGGGCCGAATCGGCAAGCATTATGGCACAAAGGTCCCTGGTTGCTGCTGTCGCCCAGATTGTCTTGGAGTAGCCTTCCGCGATCAGGTACGGAAGGCGCCCGGAGTGGTCGATGTGGGCGTGTGAGAGAACTACGGCATCCAGATCCTTGATCGGCAGTGGAAGTTTACGATTCTTCTCGGCCGAGTCATGCCGCTTTCCCTGAAACATCCCGCAGTCGAGAGCAACGGTATAGCCATTGACGTGAAGGAGGTGACAGGAGCCTGTGACTTCACGTGCGGCACCGACGAACGTTACCTCCAAACGGCTATCCTTCAGCTACTGCATCGCGCTGAAACAGGATCGTGAGTCGCTGCTCGTCCTGTGACATCAGTGCTGGTTCCCACCCTCCTCTGCTTCTCTCATTCAGAAGATCGGTGAGGGTATCTTCGTCCTCACGCGTGTGCCGCGTCAGCTTGACCACCACAGCCTGGTATTCTTTCATCAGGGATTAGAGATTATGAGCCGGTGAACGTCCACAGTGCTGATGCTGGAATCCTGGGGCTAGAATGATCGAGCGCGTCAAGGAGTTCCCGTCTCTGATTATTATCCGGCATCCCCTCGTTCAGCACAAGCTGACGATCCTTCGCGATCAGCAGACGGAGACCAAGCGCTTCAAGGAGCTCGTCGATGAGATCGCAATGCTCATGGCCTACGAGGCCACTAGCGAGCTGAGT
>JBGQIT010000118.1:0-7866 GCA_041498575.1 Gemmatimonadaceae bacterium | reverse complement strand
GGGTATCGTTCGACGACGGGGCCAACTGGCAATCGCTGCGGCGAAACCTGCCGATCGTTCCTGTTCACGATCTCGCCGTCAAGGAAGGCGACCTGATCGCCGCGACGCACGGGCGCTCGTTCTGGATTCTCGACGACCTCTCCGCGCTTCGGCAGATGAATCCGGATATCCCTCGCGCTCCCGTCCATCTGTTCAAGCCACGAAAGGCTTATCGCGCTGGCTTTGGCGGGGGAGGAGGAAACGGAGCCGCGGGCGGACATCCGACCGGCGCCAATCCTCCCTCTGGCGCCGTCGTCTACTACTCCCTCGCACAGCCGCGCCAGCTGGTGACGATTGATTTTCTCGACCCACAGGGGAAAATCATTCGCACCTTTACCAGCCAGCAGGATCCCAAGGTCGCGGCCGATTCAGTTCGTGCCGACAGCGTTCGCACGGCGCGCAACGACAGCTTGCGGCGCGCCGGCGTGACCCCGGACACGACGGCGCGCGCGGAAGCGAGAGGCGAAGAAACGCCGCCGAGCGAGGAGGGTCCGGTGCGCCGGCCGCCACCGCCGCGCGTAGCGAACAAAGCCGGACTCAACACGTTCGCCTGGAATCTCCGCTACCCCGATCCATCGGTTTTTGACAACATGATTCTCTGGGCCGGCAGCATCGCGGGCCCGGTCGTCCTGCCGGGAACCTACGCCGTCCGCCTCAACGTGAACGGTCAGAGCTACACCCAGCCTCTGACCATAGTGAAAGACCCGCGCAGCACCGCGAGCAACGCTGATCTGAAGGAACAGTTCGACTTCCTGATGCGTATTCGCGACAAGACCAGCCAGGCGAATGATGCCGTGAAGACCATCCGCAACGTGAAAGCACAGCTCGCGGATCGCGCGAAGAGAATGCCGGCCGACAAGAGCGCCGCATTTTCCCGTGTCGCTGACGATCTGTCGAACAAGCTCTCGGCCGTCGAGGGCGAGATATATCAGGTCCGGAATCAATCGAGTCAGGACCCTCTCAACTACCCGATCAAACTGAACAACAAGATCGCGGCGCTGGCGGGTGTCGTTGGTGGGACAGATGCGAAACCGACAGCGCAATCGTATACCGTCTTCAACGATCTCTCTGCTCAGCTCGATCGACAGCTGTCGGCGATGCGCGGCGCGCTCATCATCCTGCCGTCAATCAACTCAACGCTGACGGCGGCTGGTCTGCCAGCGATCGTGCCGAGCACCGAGGAGATCAAGACCTCTCCTGCAGGAACTCCTTCCGCGGCTGACGCAGCCGACGAGAACGAGGGCGAGAAATAATCACGATGCGCGCGCGCGTCCTGCTTATTCTGATCGGCGCCGGAGCCTCAGCGCTGAGCGGCGCCTGCAACGTTGGCGGCGACAAGGCGATCACGCACATTCGGGTGATTGATTCCACGTACACAGAGTCATGGGCGCCGATGGAGGACACGGGGACAGTTTACCGGATTGAAGTCGTCTCTCCACTTGGTGCGGACACGATCCGGAATGTCATTCCACCGGCGCCGATCCTGGTTGGTGATAGCCTCGTTATCGGGCTCGTTCAGGTCTCCGAGGATTCCTCGACGCCGCAGCGACAGATCTTCCGGCTGCGCCTCGGACAGCACCGCATCGAGACGAGCCCGCTACCCGACGACGTATGGTCTTCGTACCAGGACGTTCTCGTCTCTCCGGATGGGCGCTATCTCGCGTACGTCGGCGAGGATACCACTCCCGCCTATCCGGGCACCTACGGCATCGTGCGCGACTTGAAGACCGGACGGGTCGTGATCAGGGGTCCGGGAGGTGGCGGATGCGACTGCGACGAAGACTTCAACCATGCGCGCTGGTTCGCCCCTGACAGCTTCGAGATCGCTCTCGCGCACAGCAACACCAGCGGCGGCTGGCAGCGCCTGTCCGGCGTGGCATCAGCGCGCCGCATTCACGTGGACACGCTCAGCGACGAGCCGGACTGGCATTGAAAGATCCCAAGCGCGCCTTTCTCCGCCACACGCTCGCCACCATTGCCTATCGCGCGGCCAAAGTCGAGCGCTATGCGCCGCCCGGATTTGGAAATTTTCAGCTCGGAAAAGCCGCGCGCACTCCGGTGCAAATCGTCGCGCACATGGCGGATCTATTCGACTGGGCGCTGCGTATGGCGCAAGGCAATTCCGAGTGGGTCCAATCCAAGCCGCAAGCATGGAGAAAGGAGGTCGAGCGGTTCCACGCTTCGCTCCTTGAATTCGACAGGTACCTCGCCTCGGATGCACCCCTGGGCGCGACCGCCGAGGAGTTGTTTCAGGGCCCGATTTCAGATGCGCTGACGCACATCGGACAGATCGCGATATTGCGGAGGCAGGACAATTCGCCGGTGCGCTCGGAGGTTTATGCCCGGGCGGACATCGCGTCAGGTCGTGTCGGAACGGAACAGCCAAAGAGTGCCTTCGAGTTCGACAGTCCGGCCGTACGGAAGACGGCCGACTGACCCATCTTATATCTGAGCTTCATGTAACCAGCTGCCACCTGAGATCGTAGAGATTCCCTATGCAGACATCGGTTCAGGCGCCCGCGCGTCCAAGCCCCCCGATCGGGGCCGGCGCTGGAGCTCAACAGGCCCCCGCAACAACTCCCTCGCAGATCACGGTTAGTCTCGGGCCTCCGGGCTCCGAAGTCATAACGATTCCCGCGCCGCGAACCGCGAGGGACATCGAAGCGCTCAAGGCACGGCGCGAGGAGCTTTCGAACCAGCTCCAATCAGTTGATGGACGTCGCTCGAAATTGATGAGCCAGCTGCAGAAAACCCGGGATCCGACAGCAATCCAGGGGCTGGAGGCCCGGCTGTCCCTGCTCGATGCGCGCCAGCTGCAGCTGGAATCAGATATTCAGCAGACCGGGCAGCAGCTTACTGGTCCAGCCGCAGGTATGATAGCCAGCACGGCGGCACCACCGATTGTGGCGGGCCTCAGCCAGAACCAGGTCATGGGGCTTTCTGTGCTCTCGATCCTGTTCATTTTCTTTCCGCTGGCCATCGGTGTTGCCCGCGCAATCTGGAAGAGGTCAAGCGGAGCGGGACCAGCGCCTGCGGCATTTACTGAAACGGCGCAGCGATTAGAGCGGTTGGAAGCATCGGTCGACGCGATCGCGATCGAGATCGAGCGGGTATCGGAGGGACAGCGTTTCGTCACCAAGCTTCTCTCCGAAAGCCAGCCGGCGCCAATGCTTGGCGCCGGCCAGCGCACTCCGGAGACCGTCCGCGGGAGTTAGCCCGCGGCAGAAGCAGGTTTGGGGTTGGCATCGCTCATGGTCTGCTGCCTCAGAGCCGCGGCGCCCATCATGCCGCCCAGTCCCATCGACTCTACCACGTTGCTTGGAACCACCATCAGGGCTCCCTTCTCCTTCAGTCCTTCGTAGAGAATGTTCATGGCGCGCAAGTGCAGCGCCGTCGGATTGTTCTCGTACGACTTCGCAGCCTCAAAGAACAGTTGTGCGATCTCCACTTCTGCCTGTCCCAGGATGATGCGCGCCGACTTTTCCCGCGATGCCTGCGCTTCGCGGGACATTGCGTCCTGGAGCGAAGTCGGGATCACAATGTCGCGCATTTCTACTGACTGTACCGTGACCCCCCAAGGATTTGATCGCTGATCGATCAAGGCCTGTAGCTCCGCCTCGATCCGCTCGCGTCCACGCAGTAGATCGCTAAGCGACGTGCGACCGATGATGTCGCGCAGCCCGGTCTGGGCTGCCCAGCTGACGGCTTGAGCGTAGTCCTGGACTTCGAGCGCGGCCTTCTCGGAATCGTGGACCATCCAGAAGAGAACGGCGTCCACGTTCACCGGTACCGTATCGGACGTGAGCGTCTCCTCGGCGGCGAAGCTCGTCGTAATGACGCGTTGGTCGATGTAGATCGAGATTGTCTCGACGAACGGAACGATCCAGAACAGGCCCGGCCCCCGCAGCCCCGTGTATTTGCCGAGGTGGAGCACGACCGCTCGCTCCCACTGCTTGGCGATCTTGGGCGACTGCGAGAGGAAAACCCCACCGATGAAGACCAGAAGCCAGATCGGATTCTGAGTCGCAGCCATCAGGGGAAACGCTATAAGGATCGAGACAGTCAGAATGAAGACTGAAACCACATTGGCACGACTCTGCGACCGTGAAGCCCGCGCCGCGCGGCGTGCTGCGAGAACTTCGTCCATTGCCGGCATTTATTTTTTCTCCTCGTTTCTGAGCTGGGTGATTAGCTCGGATAAAGTGAATCCCAACAGCGCGGCATCGCCAACGAAGCGTCGGATCAGCTCGCGCAGCTCCCGCTCACGGTGCGCTCGCGCCGCCTGTGGCGACGGAGATTCCCGAACGAAAGTGCCCACCCCGCGTCGAGTCTCCAGCATTCCATCGCGCTCGAGCTGGGCGTAGACTCTCGCAACCGTGTTGGCGTTCACGGCGAGGTCCACGGCGAGCTGCCGAACGGTCGGTAGCTGCGCACCCGGCTCTAACTCCCCTGTCGCGATCGCCGCTCTGATGGACCGGTCCAGCTGAGCGTAGATCGGCGTGGGGCTGGTTGAATCGATGCTGAAAGTAGGCATTGTCTGCTTGTACTATCACATTAGGACAATACGGGAGCAAGGGTGGAACGGTTTCAGGCGGGTTTCAGTGGGTTAACTGCAGCTGAACGGGTGCCAGCGGTCAGTGGCAGAGATGCCAGTCGATAGTTCACTACGAACTACGCTGCTGACGTCTGGCACCCGTTCAGTTGCCGTTGCCGACGTAAGCGTCTCGGTTACCTGTTGTGAGTGTACATGAGATCGACAATCTCATCGTACATGTGATCCGCCTGCTGTCCGCCCGTCCGAATCGCCCCCGTCGCGCAGTGCTTGAGATGGTTTCGCATCAACTCGCGGCCGACCCCGCGAAGCGCTTCCTGGACCGAGGATATCTGGGTGAGGATATCGGCGCAGTACCGGTCCTCGACAACCATCTTCTGAAGTCCCCGAATCTGTCCCTCGATACGGCGAAGACGTTTCAGGTTTCGGGATTTTACTTCCGGATCTACGCCGATTGCTTTTCGCGAGCCGGCCGGCGCTTCGTGAACCGCGCATCCGCATTCCGCGCCGTCCGTCGCGGTTACTTTGGTAGCTCCCTTCGCCTTCGTGCTCATCCGATCTCCTCGCTGTCTCAGGCCAGGCGGACGTTGCGCAGTCGCAGACTGTTCGTGACAACGCTCACTGAGCTCAACGCCATCGCGGCGCTGGCGATGATCGGACTCAGCATCAATCCGGTCACAGGGTAAAGCACGCCGGCGGCAATGGGTATCCCAATCACATTGTAGACGAACGCCCAGAACAGATTCTGTTTCATCGTCACCATCGTCTGGCGCGAGAGTGAGATGGCGGTCGGAACTCCGCGCAGATCGCTCCGCATGAGAGCGATATCGCTCGCTTCAATCGCGATGTCCGTCCCCTTTGGCATCGAGACTCCGACATCTGCCTGCGCCAGCGCCGGTGCGTCGTTGATTCCGTCACCGACCATCGCCACTACCCTCCCCTTTTCTTGGAGCGCACGAACTTCCATGACCTTGTCCTGCGGCAGCACTTCCGCGACTACCCGCTTGATTCCCGCCGCCTTCGCCACCACCTCAGCGGTCCACTGCCTATCTCCGGTGAGGAGCAGCACATCTATTCCCATTTTCTCGAGTCTTTCGACCGCCTCGCGCGATGTAGGTCGGATGGCATCCGTGACGACGATGATCGCGGCAAGCCGGCCGTCAATCGCGACGAACAACTCGCTGGCACCGGGAACTGCTCGCGCCGCGCCCGATATTTCTGTCGCGCCACTCACGTCGAGCCTCAGCTCCCGCATCAGTTGCGCGTTGCCCACCGCGACTCTGCGACCCCCAACCGCTCCGGTTACTCCACTGCCTGTGTGCGACTGAAAGTCACTGACGGGCTCGAATCGAACGCCTCTCTCGCCGGCCGCCCGAACAATCGCGGCCGCGACCGGATGCTCAGAGTGCCTCTCGAGCGAGGCGGCAGCGGCGAGAGCCTCAGTCTCCTCTATCGAACCAATCGCGATCACGCGTCCGACGGACGGAACTCCTTCGGTGACGGTTCCGGTTTTGTCGAGGACCACCGTGTTCACGTCACCCGCGCGCTGCAGGATCTCGCCACCTTTGATCAGCAGCCCAAGCTCAGCCCCGCGCCCAGTCGCAACCATCACCGCGGTGGGAACCGCGAGTCCCATCGCGCACGGACACGCAATGATGAGGACGGAAACCGCGGCTGCGATCGCACGAGGCAATGCGGCTGTATCGGCGAGAAAGTACCAGGCGAGAAATGTTACGATCGCGATCGAGACGACCACCGGAACGAACACTGCGCTGACTCTGTCGGCCAGGCGCTGAATGGGGGCCCGGGAGCTCTGCGCGTCCCGCATCAGCTTCACAATGCGAGCGAGAACGCTGTCCGCGCCGACGCTCGTCGCTCGATATCTGAACGCGCCAGTCGTATTGAGAGTCCCACCGACGACCGCTCCACCAACCGTCTTCGCCACGGGGAGCGGCTCGCCCGTCAGCATCGACTCATCGACCTCGCTCGCTCCATCGATGATCGTTCCATCGACCGGGATCCGCTCGCCCGGCCGCACTACGACGGTATCGCCGGATACCACCTGAGACAGCGGCTTGTCGATCCAATCGCTTCCTCTCTCCACGCGCGCAGCTGGCGGCAAAAGGGTGACGAGTTTCCTCAGCGCGTCTGAAGTCTTTCGCCGTGCGCGAGCCTCGATCGCTCGGCCGGCGAGGACCAGTCCGATTATGAAGATCACCGCTTCGTAGTAGACGTCCGGCGCGATCCCGTTTCGCGCGAAGAGACTCGGCGCCACGGTAGCAACCAGCGAGTAGATGAAGGCGGAGCCGGTGCCGAGCGCAACCAGCGTATTCATGTCGGCGGAGCGGTGGCGAATGGCCCTCCAGGCACGGCGATAGATATCGCGTCCGGCCCAGACGAGAATTCCGCTCGTGAGCGCGAGGAGCAAGTAGTTGACGAACGGATTCCCCATGAGAAGCATGGAGAACAGCATTGCGAGCGCTCCAGCAAGAACACTGACGCTCGCTTTGACTGCCAGTGAGCGCGCCTCGCGTACCTCGCTTTGATCCTGGGCGGGATCTGCGCTGAGCGGACTCTCCTCCGCCGCGGGTAGCTCGGCGTCGTAACCGGTCGCGCGCACCGCTGCGATCAAGTCCTGCGGGGTAACTGCCGCCGGGTCGTAGCGCACGGCGGCGCTCCTCGTGACCAGATTGACCGCCGCGTCTATCACGCCGGGCTCGGCGGACAGCGCGCGCTGTACCCGCGCCTGGCACGCCGCACACGTCATCCCGGTGACGGGAAACGAGATCGAATCTTCCTTGTCAGCTACGAGTTGTGCTGTCACTTGCCACCCCATACGTCTTAAATCAATATACCCCCCTCCCCTATGTCAATGGTCGCCGTACTCAGCCGTGCGCGGGCGGAAACGTCGCTGCAGCGGCCTAACCAATCGGAAGCATGTCTCTTGCGTTGTGAGGGCCAGGAGTTCGCGGGGCTTTTTCTAAGAGGGTGGAATGGCAGTGTCGCAGGAATCGGTTGCCGAAAACGCGGATCTTCAGTTCGAGAATTGCACGCTGGCCAAGGCGCTTGCCGACCGGATGCGCTCCAGCAGCGAGGATCTGACTCGGCGGTGGCTCGATCGAATCGGCGCCCGAGTGAGACTCGACCCCAACCGCGTCTTCCCCACCGACGCTCTTCTCGACCACATGCCGATCCTCATACTTGGCATCGCCGACTATATCGAGAACCCCGAGAAAGTGATTCTGTCGGAGGTGCCGATCGTCGCCAAGGCGATG
>JBGQIT010000117.1:0-7877 GCA_041498575.1 Gemmatimonadaceae bacterium | reverse complement strand
GATCCCATGGCCATGCCCATCGGCCGTGAGCCGGATTTTTCGATCCCCGTGTACTCGGTTCGCAAATCCCAGTGCGGTGACGGGGTGAACGCTGCGGCGGCCTTCACCGCGTTCCACAATGTCCGCACGGGCGCGAGGTATGGCGCGCTCCGGTTCCAGGTGGCCGTGTCGGGCCGCGGATTCGGCAACACGAAAATACTGCGACTCGGTTGGCTGCCAAACGACCGAGCGTTCGTGCTGAACGTGTGCGGGATGCGGTCCCACCGGACCTGGACGTCGAACACGCCGGGGCTGTTGCCCCTCAGCCTGACCGCCTGGTCACGCTGGCCAAAATCGGTTCCATTGAGCTGGAAGACCGTGATGCTGTCCGACCCGGTAAAACCGAGCTGAAGATTGAGAAGGACGGGTCCGGTCGGCACCGCCTTATACTCGACCAGCTTGGCCAGGTCGAGCCGGTTTGGCTCGTCGATGAAGGCGCGCTCCCCGATCTCGCCGCCAAGAATGACTGTATTTGGACCGAGCGAGGGCAGCGAGCTCCCCGCAAGCGCCGCGGCGGACAGCGCGGCCGCACTAATGGCGGGCTTGGTCGTCCTATCCGCCGGCTTCTTGATCGTATCCGATGCGGACTTCGCAGTCGTGTCAACCGGCCTCTTGACCGTATCTGCGGCGGCTTTTGCGGCGGTATCGGCCGCCTTCGCCGGAACCTGCCCGTCGATGGAGTTCACAGCGATGATACCTGCCGCGACAGCAATTCCGAAGTCGTACGTCCTGAAGTGCATGGCAGCTCCCCGCTCAGGGGCTAACGCGTGAAGAATTTGCCCGATGGATGGTTCGATCCGTGAATGTTGAAGTGGCAGTCGACGCATTGACGACCGCGAATGAATCGCGCGTCAACGGCGGTGATTCCGCGCGGCTGGGTTGGATGTGAAGTGGGATCGTGGCACTGCTGGCAAAGACGCGGCTTGGGAACCTTGAGCAGCTTCTCGTGGGCAGTGCCATGGGGGTCGTGACAGTTGGAACAGCTTTCCACCACCGGTGGATGCTGCCACATGAACGGCCCCCGCTTCTCGGCGTGACAGGCGAAGCACACTTCGTTGACCGAGCTCGCGACCAGGAGCTTTTCGTTCGGAGAGCCATGCGGGTTGTGACAGGCGGTGCAGTCCATCTTCCTCTCGCCCACCGGCATATGGGATGCGCGCAGCATCTGGGCGACACGCTGCTGGTGACATCGCCCGCACGTCGCGGGCACTGTCTCCTGCCGCAGATTTGAGCGGTCGGAGACCGAGTGCATAAGCGTGTGGCAGCTCGTGCACGCCACGTCCCGCGTCTCATGAACGCTTCCCTCCCACATCACGCGCGCAGTCTTCTCGTGGCAGCTCAGGCAGATTGCGTCCCTCGCCTTGACGCTGGTCTTGGATCGCGGGCTGAACGTGATGAGCTGGCCGAGCTCTTCTCCTCCGGATTGCGCGTGAGTCTTGCCGGGCCCATGACAGCTTTCGCACCCGAGCGCCTCATGCTGGTCGCGAGGGCGAATGAGGAGCAGTCGCCCCTTTGGAGTGCCGGCGAAGACCGCGCCTTCCTTGGCGTGACAGTCGAGACAACTCGCTGTCCCCTCGTATCCTGGTGGCAGCGTTTGGGGGGGCTTGGCCGTGACCTGCCCAGCCGCCCCGCTGGCGCAGAGCGCCAGCAGAGCAATTCCGAAGAGCGGTCGCAAAGTCATGCGCATCGTCCCCTCTGTGCGTATCCCATGCGGGAATGCTTTCTCCGGCGCGGATCCGCGCCGGTTCCGCCGCTTATTACTTCTGTTCCGCCTTCATCCCGAACGACCGGATGTAGGCAGACACGGCGACCATCTGGGCATACGAAAGCTTGTCCTTGAAGGTCTTCATGTCCTCGCCCTTTCCCTTCACCAGCACTGTCACCACCGAATCGGGGGTGCGCTTGTCGAAGAACTCCTCATCGAACGTGGGAATCTTCGAGTACTTCGCCTTCATTGTCTTGGGCGGGACGCCACGCACTCCGTGGCACTTCCTGCAGTTCTCCTCGTACGGCGCTTTGCCCGCCGGATCCGGCTGCGGCGCAGCGGCCGCGAATCGACTGGCGTAGGTGACGCTGATGCTCAGAGCGGCGATTGCTGCGAGTACTGAATGCGGTCTCACTTTGTCTCCTTTGCTTTGAGAGGCTCCGGGAATGTATCGCGGAATTCCGGTTGCTTGTTGAGATTGGCCCGTCCGCGAAGCGACGAGAGGTAAACCGTCAGCTCTTCGATTTCCTGATGGCTGAGAGTGGGCGGGCCGTAGGCCGGCATTTTCGAGTCGGCATGGAAGCGCACTGGATCCTCGATGAAGCTGTGCATAAACGCGGCGGAGTGCCTCAGTCCGACTTCGGTCAGGTCGGGTGCTTCGGGCGCGTCTTCCTTTCTCGGAACGGCTCGCATGCCCGCCACGTTATGGCATCCGCCACATTGCTGGCGCTCGAACTGCGTGCGTCCTGCCCGCTCCGTCGACGTCAGCATCCGTCCCACCTCGGGCGCAACGGCATTCTTCGGCTGATTGCGCATCGATGCGCCAAGGAGAACTGCCGTGGACATGGCGATTCCTCCGAGGATGAAAGCGGCCGTCGGGCGCTTCCCGATTGACCTCGTGCTCCGCTTGTCAAAGAATGGAAGCAGGAGGAGAACGAGCACGATCGCCATCGGCACTCCCACCGCAATCGCGCTCTCCCACGACCCGGGCACCAGCTTCAGGAGCTGGAAGAAAGGCAGGAAATACCACTCGGGCACCGGAACGTATGACGAGTCGGTCGGGTCGGCCGGCGCTTCCAGCGGCGCGCCCACGAACGTGCCGAGGAGAGCCAGAATCACGACGACGAGCGTACCGACGATGACGTCCTTCGCTATGATGTCCGGCCAGAAGCGGAGTCCGCCGGTCTTCGATTTGTGCAGATGATGACGATAAAAGTCCGGATATTCGGCATCGGATGTGAGCTTCGGAGCGTTCTTTTCGAGGTCCGCTGGACGGGGCGCGACGCCTTGTCTGACGACGAGAAAGAGATGAAGTCCAACGATAATGCCGAGCAGGATGGGCAGAAGGAGGACGTGCAGGGAGTAGAATCGCGTTAGGGTTGCCGCCCCCTGCTGTGATCCGCCACGCAGGATAGTCACGAGCTTCCCGCCGATGATCGGGGTAGTGCCGGCGATGTTCGTCCCAACCGCGGTCGCCCAGTAAGCCTTTTGATCCCACGGCAAGAGATAGCCGGTGAAGCCGAATCCGAGCACTATGAAGAGGAGGGCCACGCCCAGAACCCAGTTGACCTCGCGAGGATACTTGTAGGCTCCCATGGTGAACACGCGGATCATGTGGGCAACGGCGAGCACTACCATTGCCGACGCGCCCCAGTGGTGCATCCCGCGCACGACGGCGCCGCTGGCAACGACGCGATCTAGATAACGGATGCTCTCGTACGCGTGATCGGGAGAGGGCGAGTAATACATACCCAGCACGACGCCGGTCACTACCTGCACCATGAAAACGGCAAGCGTCGCGCTTCCCAGCGTATGCCACCACGTGAGGTTGCTCGGAACTGGCCGGTCGAGGAGAGATCGCCGAATCCCGGTAAGATCCATGCGCTCGTCGATCCAGTGTCCCAGCCGGCTCATTCCGCTAGGCCTCGATGCGCGCGGGGACGCCCAGCCGGAAATCCTTGTAGTTCACGAACACCGAGGCGTCGCGCACCTCCACCTCGAGCTCGTCGAGCGGCCGGGGAGGAGGGCCGTCGAGAACCTTGCCGGTCTTCACGTCGAACTGTCCGCGGTGACAGGGGCAGAAAAAGTCCTTTCTGTCCTTGTCATAGAAGTAGCTGCAGCCGAGATGCGTGCAGTGTCCGTTGTACGCCTTGAATTTTTCGCCGTCATCGGTGTACAGCCATACGCCGTTGAGGGTACGGCTCTCGATCCACGCGTCGTCGACAGTCTGCACGAAATTCACGCGAATGGGAACGCCGATGTCGAGAAGGGCGGTATCGTCGGCGACCTTCACCCAGTTGCCACCCTGCGGGCGGCGGGCGACCGGGGGGGAGATCGCGCGCAACACCGGGAAGGAGACCAGTCCCGCGCTGACGAGCGCACCGAGCGCGCTGAGGCGCTTAAGAAAACTGCGCCTCCCGACGCTTCCCTCGCCCTCGGAATCGGGGACACGCTCAGCTACGGTCGAGGACAAAGCAGCTTCCTCTGCAGACGTTCGTCATACCATCCGCGAAATGCGGTGCGCGAACAAAACTAGAAATGGGGTGGACGGTCAATCAGGGAAACCCGCATTGAGGCCTTCGGCCGCGGCTCAAGTCGGCCCCGCCAAGGCCAGCCTAGTCCATCCTCCCTTCTCCCGTCGAGGCGTCGATCGAGGATCAACCGGTCAACGCTGTCAGGGTTTCCCTCAAGAATGGTGGGGACTCCGCGCCGAAAGTTCAGTCACATTCCCGCGAAAGTTGAGGTGAAGTCCGACAGTTGGGGTCGCCCAGTGCTCGTATCCTGAGTGCGTAACCAAAGCATCCGCATTTCACGAACTGAGGATACGAAGAATGAGAAATACCTTATTGACTGTTTCAGCGCTCATGGCAGTTGCTGCCACGGCGGGAGCACAAAGCGCGAGCGCTATTCGGCTCAGGCTCGATCCGGGCAGCGAGGTGACCATCGAGGGGACTTCATCGATGCACGCCTTTCACTGCAGGACCAACAAAATCATGGCCTATGTGGATGTGGATCCCGGCTACACGAAGGATCTCACGAAGATCGCGCGCCCGATCGCGAGCGTGAAGGTCAACATCGTCGTGCGCACGCTGACCTGCGGCAATGGCCAGATGGATAAGAACATGTACAGCACGCTCGACGCCGACAAGAACCCGATCATCAAGTACACAATGTCGGGATACGACATCCTCGATGGCAGCGCAAAAGCCGCCGCATTCGTCGCGAACACAACCGGCACCCTGGTGATTGCCGGCCAGGAAAAAGTCATCAGCATGAAGATCAACGCCGAGCGACTGAGCGATGGTAGGGCCACCGCCGAGGGAGAGGAGGACGTTCTCATGACCGACTTCGGCATCAAGCCACCGAGCTTCATGTTCGGCACGCTCAAGGTCGGGAACGAAATCAAGGTGAGGTTCAATCTGAAAGCAGGACCGGAGCTTCTGGCGCAGCTCGCCGCGATCAATGGCGGCGGACAGTAGGAACGCTCCTCAACAACTGAGTAGCCAGGCCACAACGCATTCAATAACAAGGAGACCACCATGAAAACCAGCTTTATAGTTCTTACTGCCGCTCTCGCGACGGTTGCATTCGCGCCTCGCTCGAACGCCCAGGGGGCCAACAGGATGACCGTCGGTATCGCCGTGCCGAAGCCGGCTATCGACACCATGCCCGTCACAATCGTCCCCATCATAATCACCCTACCGGATTCGGCGACGATGGACACCGTGAGAAAGATCGCAAACATCAAGACGACGAGCAGCTTCCTTTCGACTGCCCCCGGGATCGAGATGCAGAACTACCGCCCCGAGGACAAGCGTGGAATCAACGTCTTCGAAGCACCGAAGGATGAGTCAGTTGCGTACCAGGGATTCAAGCTGCAGTGGGGCGCTGCCTTCACGCAGCAGTTCCAGGGCCTCGACCACAGCAACACCGCGGCTCCTGTTCTGGTCACGGCGGCTGGCGTCACCACCAATACGAACCAGCTGATCCGTATCGGACACGGCCCCAATAACGCGACAGCCAATCTCTATCTGAACGGTCAGCTCGCCCGCGGAATTCGCGTCGCGATGACCACCTACTCCTCGGCTCGGCACCACAACGAGACGTGGGTGAAGGACGGCTACCTGCTGGTTGATGCTTCGCCTATCGATTGGGCGCCGCTCAACAACATCATGAAGTACGTGACGATCCGTGCCGGACACTTCGAGATCAATTACGGCGATGCCCACTTCCGTCGCAGTGACAACGGCAACTCCATCCGCAACGCGCTCGTCGGCAACTATATAATGGATGCCTTCACGACCGAAGTCGGTGGTGAAGTCTACGTCCGCGCCAATGGTTTCCTGGCGATGGCCGGCGTCACCGGTGGCGAGAGCCGCGGGATGATCACTAATCCCCAGAAACGGTCCCCGAGCTACCTGACCAAGATCGGCTACGACAAGAAGTTCAGCGATGACTTCCGCTTCCGTCTCACGGGTTCGGAATACGCAACGTCGAGCTCGGTGAGCAATACGCTGTTCAGCGGCGACAGAGCTGGATCGCGGTACTACGACGTGCTCCAGAACACCAGCTCGACCGAGAGCGCGCAAGCCTGGTCCGGCGCGATCCAGCCGGGTATGAGCAACAGCATTCACTCATATGTCGTGAACCCGTTCGTCCAGTTCCACGGACTCGAGTTCTTCGGCAACATCGAGAGAGCAAAGGGCCGCGCGGCTACTGAGACAGCCAACCGTACCTGGAAGCAGAACGTGGGAGAAGTGGTGTACCGCTTCCTTCCCGATCAGCGCCTCTATGTAGCTGCGCGCTACAACACTGTGAAGGGACAGCTGACAGTGGGTGCTCCTGATGTGACGGTCAAGCGCTCGCAGGTCGGCGGTGGTTGGTTCCTCACTCCGAACGTGCTGACCAAGATCGAGTACGTGAACCAGAAGTACCTCGATTTCCCGACGACCGACATTCGGAACGGCGGAAAGTTCAAGGGATTCATGGTCGAAGGCGTTGTGGCCTTTTGACCAGGACTGCGTGGCGCCGCGGCTGAGGAACAGCGCGGCGTCTCGCAGCTCCGTTGAGCAAGTGCAACACGGAGGATGACCACCATGATTGATAACCCCGCAGTTCTGAATCCCCTTGTCGCCGAGGATGCTCCCCTCTTCGCCGTGCTCGACAGATTTGAAGCGTACGAGGAGATTCTCGCCCGCAACAGCGTGGGGCGAATCGCTTTTGCGCTGCAGGACAGGGTGAGCATCGTACCGGTTCATTACGTGTACGAGAGTGGCTGGATCTACGGTCGAACCGCCGCGGGGGGAAAGCTCCGCGAGATTCTTCGGAACCGCCGCATTGCCTTCGAAGTGGATGAACACTCTGAGCTGTTTGAGTGGCAAAGCGTCGTTGTGAGAGGTCCGCTGTACCTGATCGAGCCCGGTACCCTGGCTTCGGATCGACGCGTCTACGAGAAGGCGGTGTCGCTGATCCGCCGGCTCGTGCCGTCGGCGCTCACTGACTCGGACCCGGTGCCATTCCGCGACCAGCTGTTTCGCATTCGGGTAGTTGAGGTATCCGGCCGTACTTCGGAGCCAGGTGGCGGTAAGCGGCTCTTCTGCGGATCGGAGAAGACAACTCCTCAGACCGCTGATGCTGACTTGGATGCGAGCCTTAGCCAACAAGCCCAAAGGGCGCTCGAAAAAATCTCCCTCGATCCTGGATCGCAGGTTCACATCGACGCATTTGACGGTGTGATCGTGTTGACGGGGACCGCAGAAGATGCAGCCGAGCGAAACGCGATCGAAGCGGCAGTTCTCAGCATACCGGACGTGCAAGCCGTGGTGCAGCAGCTCGAAACCGCGTTTCCCTCCCAGCAACAGCCCACGCCGGCGGAGATCGCGCGTGAGGCAGTGAGACAGCTTCGCCTGCCTCCACGCGTCACCGATCCGGAAATCAAGATTGTGGTTGAGCATGGATGGCTGCGCCTAGAGGGCGTCGCCAAATCCCGGCAGACCCGTGCAGAGGTTGTTCGCCGCCTCTGCGGCGTCAAAGGCTCGCGCGGTGTGATAGACAAGCTGCGCATGATGAGGCCCGCGACGGCCCAGGTCGTTACTGACTGATCGAGAAACAAGGAGGAGATCATGTCCAATGT
>JBGQIT010000116.1:0-7939 GCA_041498575.1 Gemmatimonadaceae bacterium | reverse complement strand
CTCGAGCAGGATTCCGCAGTTCGGACACCGCTCCTTCATCTCGAAGAATCCGGTGAAGAGACCTCTGTGGCCACAGTTCGGACAGCGGAGCAGGAGCGCGCGACCTAGAAGTCGCCACGGTGACTGACGCGAAATGTCGGGATGCTGTGAGCCGTCCATGCGTATCGTTTGCTCTTACACCTCGGCCATCGCGCACAATCCAGGCCTCTCACCCTGGCCCAGACTGCGAACTCGTCCGCTCATTTCAGTGACCGCGCACAGCGTGGGGAAGGTATGGCTCCTCGACGGCGCGAATGTGCTCTTCGCTGAGCTTGATGTCGAGCGCGTGAACCGCGCTCTCGAGGTGCTCTGTCTTGGTGGCTCCGACGATTGGTGCGGCGACGCCCGGCTTCTGGAGCAGCCACGCCAGCGCCACTTCCGACGGAAGGATGCCAAGCTCGCTCGCCACTTTGCGCACTGCCTCGATCACCTTGGAATCGGAAGGAGAATCATAGAGGTCGACGGCGTACGGATCGTTGTCAGCCCGTGTTGTCCCCTCTGCCGGCGACGGCGTGGTGCGCGCGAGCCGTCCGCGCGCGAGCGGAGACCATGGGATCAGACCCACGCCTTCCTCCAGACAAAGCGGAATCATCTCACGTTCTTCCTCGCGGTACACGAGGTTGTAGTGATTCTGCATCGAGATGAATCGCGCCCACCCTCGTCTCTCCGAAATGCTGAGAGACCTCGCCATCTGCCACGCGTACCCGGAGCTCGCTCCGATGTAGCGTACTTTGCCCTGGTGCACGAGGTGGTCGAGTGCCGCGAGGGTCTCTTCAATAGGTACGCTGCTCTTGAATCGGTGAATCTGGTAGAGGTCGATCGTCTCCACGCCCAGCCGGCGCAGGCTCGCCTCGCACGCCTGCACGATGTGCTTGCGCGAGATCCCGCCCATATTCGGCCCCTCCCCCATCGGGAAATGGACCTTCGTCGCGAGCACGATCTCCTCCATGTTGGCCATCTCGCGGAGTGCGCGGCCGGTGACTTCCTCACTCACGCCCATTGAATACATGTCGGCGGTGTCGAAGAAATTGATTCCCAGGTCGAGCGCTTTCTTGTAGAACGGACGCGCGTCGACCTCGTCGAGAACCCAGGGACGCCACTTGGGGGTTCCGTAGGTCATGCAACCGAGGCAGATGCGAGAAACTTCGAGTCCGCTGCGGCCAAGCTGAGTGAACCTCATCTCTGATTCTCCACGTCGAGATTGTCTGGCTTCGTCAGACATCCTCAGAACTAAAGCAGGGAGCTTTTAGCTCACCAAAGCTAGTTGGCCGGGAGCTTTCATACAGGCGTTCGGAGTGCGCGCGAGACCGGCGAAAGCGAAGGCTTTACGCCGACGGAAAACCTCTTAGCTATAAGCTGCAAGGCACTTAGCTCCCTGCTTCGGTTCTGTGGACGCCTCCCAGGCGCCCCAAACTCCACGCCGAGGGTCCAGGCTCAACCCTTTCCTGGCAACGATTGTCAGAAGGTCGACAATGGAGATGGTTGCCTACGAGTCTCGGAGCTCGGTGAACGATACCCAACTCATCACGCGCGTGGTTGCTGGCGATGCGGCCGCCGAGCGTGAGATGTACGAGACATACGTCGATCGCATTTACCGGCTGGCGTTTCGTCTGGCCGGTGAGGACGAGCTCGCACGGGATTTCACGCAGGCGACCTTCATCCGCGCTTTTGAAAAGATTGGAAGCTTTCGCGGCGAATCATCGCTTTCGACCTGGCTTCACTCAATTGGTGTCTCGGTGGCGCTGAACGGACTCCGAAAGACGAAGCGGCTCAGGAATCGTGAAGCGCCCATGGAAGAGGGTTTGACGATCGGGGCGTCGCGGGCGGAAGCGGAGCCCGATCTGAAGGAAAGAATGGCGAGGGCGATCGACGCCCTGGCGGACAAATACAGGACGGTATTCGTGATGCACGACGTAGAAGGCTACACGCACGAGGAAATCAGTGGGACGCTCAATATTCCGATAGGAACATCGAAGTCCCATCTCTTCCAGGCACGAAGCAAGTTGCGCGTCGCGTTGGCGGATTTTGCACCGGAGTGGGCGTCATGACTGAAGACAATTTCGAGGAATTCCTCAAGAAAGCGGCGCAGGGCTACAACGCGCCGCCGGCTCGGACTCCACGCGAGGACATGTGGAGCGCGATTCAGGCGCAGCGCGCGGCGGGACCACGCGTCGTATACGGCGGCGGATCAACTCCGCGCGAATCGTCGGGGCGGAGATTCGGCTCGAGGGTCTGGCTGGGTGCCGCGGCCGCGGCGGTTCTGTTCCTGGCGACCGGTGTCGGTCTCGGACGGTGGAGCGCGTCGTCGAGCACTCCTCGCACGGTTGCGGCGGTCGGTCTTGCGAAGACCGGATCAACCCCCACTTTGACCGGGGCGCCATCGATCGGCGCCGCTCCTGATGCTGGGGCCGTTGAACCGGGCCAGGCCAGTGGTGGCCAATCGGCGACATCAGGCCCGCGAGGTGTCGTTCAGGGCGGGGATGGTCGACAGCCCGACGCGATTCGTAGCGGGGGATCGCAGGTCGCGCTCCCGCCGGCCAATTCGACTCCCGCCTCCGCATACCAGCTGGCAGCCGTTCGACACCTCAGTGAAGCCGAGGCGCTCCTCACTTCGTTCAGAACTCGCTCGAATACTGATCAGCAAATGGACGCGCAGCTCGGATCATGGGCACGCGAGCTCCTGAGCAATACCCGCCTGTTACTGGATTCACCCGTCGCCAACGATCCGCAGCGTCGTCCGCTGCTGGAAGATCTCGAGCTCGTGCTCGTGCAGATCGTCCAGCTATCGCCCGGAAGCACGCCGCAGGATCGCGAGCTGATCGAGAAAACCTTGCAACACGACCACGTAATGACGAGGCTGCGCACCGCGATTCCCGCGGGCTCGCAGCGCGGTAGTTGAGACCACTTCAATGACAATGAGAATACTCCTCACGGTAGCAGCAATAATTTCCTCGGCGGGATTCGGAGTCAGCCACTCTCCGGCCAGCCACGATTCCTATCACTCTTCTGTCGCATCGCTCGCTCAGGCTAGCGCCGATGCGCAACTGGGCGTGGCGTTTGCCTCGCTCGATCAGCAGGCCACTCCACTTCCACCCGAGCCATGGGCGAAAGCCGATCCGGCAGATTCGCTGTACAGGTTGGCGCGTGAAGCGATGTCGCGCGGCGACTACAAGCGCGCGGCCGAGATCTTCCACCGAATTCCCGAGCGGTACCCGCAGTCGGCATATGCCGGACAGTCGCTCTACTTCGAGGCGTACTCTCTGTATCGCAGCGGTGGTGACGAAGACCTCAGCACCGCCCGCGACCGCCTGACGCTGCTGAAGCAGCGCTTCCCAGCGATCGCCAAAAAGGACGGAGACCCGCTGCTTACACGCGTGTGCGGGGAGCTTGCCAAGCGCGGAGACGAATCCTGCGCCGCGTCCATCGATCGTAAGGCGCAGGGCGACAGCGACGTCACCGGCGGTGAGACGCGTATCATTGGCCAGGGGCGGAACTGTTCTCCGGATGCCGACGAGGACAACGACGATCGCATCGCCGCGCTCAACGCGCTGCTGCAGATGGACGCGGAGCGCGCGATGCCGATTCTGCAAAAAGTTCTTGCCCGTCGCGATCCATGTTCGGTCGCATTGCGCCGGAAAGCGGTCTTCCTGGTCTCCCAGAAGAGAACGGATCAGACCGCGAACATTCTAATGAGCGTCGCACGCAGCGATCCCGACCAGGAAGTTCGCGAGCAGGCCGTGTTCTGGCTGTCGCAGGTGCCCGGATCGACCGGACTCCTCGAGGAGATTCTCAAGGGTAACAGCGACGAGAACATTAAGGAAAAAGCGTTGTTCTCCCTCTCACAGCAGAACGAGCCGAGGGCAGCGCAGACGCTGCGGGACTTCGCCGCTCGTGAGAGTGAAAGCGCCGACCTGCGTGAGAAGGCGATCTTCTGGCTCGGCCAACGACGCTCGACGGAGAACACGGAGTTCCTGCGCAACCTCTATTCGCGGCTGACCAACGAGGATCTGAAGGAGAAGATTCTGTTTTCGTTGTCGCAGCAGAGGGGAGCAGGGAACGAACAATGGCTGATGAACATCGCTGTCAATCCGAAGGAAGGCATCGAGCTACGGAAGAAGGCGCTCTTCTGGGCGGGGCAGTCAGGGGTTGCGATATCGGAGATATCAAAGCTCTACGACCGCATGGGCGACAGCGAGATGCGTGAGCAGGTCATTTTCGTTCTGTCCCAGCGCCAGCATGATCCGGCCGCGATGGACAAGCTGTTCGACATCGCCAAGAACGAGAAAGATGCGGAGCTGCGCAAGAAGGCAATCTTCTGGCTCGGGCAGTCCCGCGATCCTCGCGTGCAACAGTTCCTCATTGACCTGATCAACAGATGAAAACATTCCGGATGACATCGCTTGTGGGGACGACGGCGGTCGTCCTCGCAGCCCTGGCCGGTGTGGCGTCAGTCGCGTCTGCACAGAGCATTGCGAGCAGTGTGGCTCGCGTCTCGAACGGCACGGTTCGCATGACATTCGCGGCGAGGCCGGGAATCTGCGGCAGCGGAAACTCGATCTGGCACTCCAACGGCCGAGGCAGGACGACGTGGGGCGACACCTGGAATTCCTCGCGCGACGTCGAGTGGGAGAGCGACTGCACTGCCGGCCCCGCGCGTGTCGTGCTCGATCGCCGCAATGGAGAGCTGACGGATCTCAGATTCTACGTCGGCGGACGCTGGCGGCCTGGCGCATCGGACGTCGTCGATCTCGGAACGGTGTCCGCACGAGAGGCGGCGGACTATCTGGTTTCGATCGCTCAGAGCGAGAAGGGGAGCATGGGCGAGAAGGCCATCTTTCCGGCCACTATCGCCGACAGCGCCAATATCTGGCCGGCGCTGATCAAGATCGCGCGCAACGCCGATGTGCCGCGCAGCACCAGAACGCAGTCGGTGTTCTGGCTCGGTCAAGCTGCCGGCGATGCGGCTACGGCGAACCTGAAGGACATCGTGCTCGACAACAGCGTCAATCGTGAGGTGCGGGAGTCGGCTGTATTCGCGCTGTCACAGCGTCCTCGCGATGAGGGCGTTCCAGCGCTCATCTCGGTGGCGCGGACCAACAAGGATCCGGAGATACGAAAGAAGGCGCTGTTCTGGTTGGGACAGTCCCATGATCCGCGCGCGATCGATTTGTTCGAGGAGCTGCTGACCAAGAAGTAGTTTTGCCGGCGCGCAAATGATTGCAAAGAGGGATGCTTCCAAATAGCATCCCTCTTCTGCATTCAGGCCAATCGTGGATTTCACTCACATCTCGACCCAGCTCTCATCCAGCCCGCTCACCGCGCTTCCGATTCTGTTCATCGCGGGCGTGTTGACCAGCCTCGCTCCGTGCATCTATCCGATGATTCCGATTACAGCGGCCATCGTCGGAGGCAGCGCTGTCGGCGGCGTGCCGCGTCCTCGCTCGCTCACGGTGCTTCTCACCTTCACCTATGTCCTTGGGCTTGCGCTGGCGTACGCGTCACTCGGCCTGTTCGCGGGGCTCACTGGCACACTGTTCGGCTCGGTGAGCACCAATCCGTGGCTGTACTTCGCGATGGCGAATCTCCTGATCATCGCGGCGCTGGCTATGCTCGACGTCATTCCAGTGCGGGTACCGTCGTGGCTTCTGACGCGGGCCGCGACGGCGGGTGAAGGCGGTAGCCTCTATGGCGTGTTCGTCATGGGAGCGGCATCCGGATTGGTAGCCGCTCCGTGCTCGGCGCCCGTAATGGCGGCAGTGCTCACCTGGGTCTCCGCGACAAAGAGTGGCGTGCTCGGATTCATCTACCTGTTCGTATTCTCGCTCGGCATGTGCACGCTGCTGGTGCTGGTGGGACTTTTCAGCGGCACGCTCGCCCGTCTGCCAAGGGCAGGGGCCTGGATGGTATGGATCAAGCGGATATTCGCGTTGATCATGTTGGCCGTTGCGGAGTATTACCTTGTGCAGATGGGGCTGCTTCTCATCTGAAAGACGGCCACATCAAAACCATAATCTGAATCGGATGAACCTTCCAACGCTGTTCCCTTCGCCGAAGCTCTCTCTCATCGCGGTTCTGGCCGCTGTGACTTTAGAATCCACGCCCGCGATGGCTCAGGATCTCGGCATCGAGGTCGGCGCTCAGGCGCCGACGGTGACGGTACAGTCTCTCGATGGAAAGCAGGTTGATCTCGGGCGTTACATCGGCAAGAGTCCGATGCTGATCGAGTTCTGGGCCACATGGTGCCCCAACTGCAGAGAGCTGATGCCGACGCTGCTCGACGCCGAGAAGAAGTACGGGAAGCGGGTAAAATTCGTGGCGATCGCGGTGGCGATCAATCAATCGCCCGAGAGAGTGCGGAGGTGGGTCGCGGCGAATCCGTTGCCGCACGACACCTACTACGATGTGGAAGGGAAAGCGGCGGGCGCTTTTGACGCTCCAGCCACTTCATACGTCGTCGTGATCGATAAAACGGGCCGCGTGGTCTACACGGGCCTCGGCGGAAAACAGGATCTCGAGGCCGCGGTGAGGAAGGCGCTGTAGGGAATTCGCAGTGTTGTTCGCGCGGGTCGCCGAGAAAAAGAGCCGCGGATAAATCCGCGGCTCTTTTTTATTTCGCCGATTCTACCTTTGGTGGCGGGGCCAGACTGTCCACGACCGCTGCCAGCTCGGTGTACGCTGAAGGAGTGAGAACCTTGAACGGCTTGGTAACGTAAGCGATGCGCCCATCGGGCCGGACCACGAACAGCGACCGGTTGTCCAGTTTGTTCTTGGCGTCGTAGGCAGCGTACAGCTGGCCGACTTTTCCACCCGGGTCGCTGGCGAACAACACCGGGAAATCCTCCTCGCGCGCCCACGACGCGAGGGTGGTGTCTGCATCTACGCTGATGCCGAGGACGACGACGTTCCGGCCGTTGTTGAAGAGCGTGGCGTACTGATCACGGTACGCCTCCATTTGAATCGTTCAGCCTTTCGTTCGCGCCTGATAGAAGAACGCGAGGACGACAGTGCGCCCACGATAGTCGGAAAGTCTGACCGGCGTCTTGAGAAGCCCGTACTTGTCGGCGCCGGCGAGCGTGAAATCGGGCGCGACGTCGTTGACCGCGGGGCCGGGTATGGCCGCGGGAAGTGGCACAGGCTGCTGCGCGAGCACAACCTGACCGGCAGTCACAAGAGACGCCGCAGTGGCAATCGTTAAAGTCGCGAGTCTTGCTCGAATGAGCATGGTTGAATCCCCGGTGCGATATTTCGAAAGAAAAGCAAACAGCAACTGAACGGGATGCGAGTTGTCGGCGGCGCAGATGCCAGTTAGCAGTCGGACGTCCAGACGTCACAGAGTCTACATCCCGAACCATTCCACGGCTAGCTATAGCAATTGCAATTCACCCCCTCCAATAAGCTCGACCGCCGCTTCGGGGGAATCCCGGGTTCGTTCGCAGCGGTCCAGATGCTGCTCTGGCTGCTTGTCTTTGCGTGGCTCCTTCCCATTACCGCCAACGCGCAGGTCGGTCAACATTCTTCCCCCGTTCTCGAGGTAGGCGCTCAGGCAATCGGAGTCGTGACGCGTGAGTCACCCGCGATTCAAGGTCGGGCTCTGACCGAGGGCTACGTCACCCAGCCCGCAATCATGACCGAGCTCGATCCGTGGAATGGCTTGTTCTCGTTAAAGACAACGCTCAATCTCGAGGGGGCAACGCTAGAGCGCGGAGAGCTGAACGCGGGCATTGCCGGCGAGGGATACATCGATCGCCGACACCCTCACACCTATCTCCACGAGCTGGTCCTTACATCGGCCAAAAGATTCGGCAGTGACGGCGTGAGTGGCGCTTCCATCACGCTGGGGAAGGGCTTCGCGCCCTTCGGTACTGATGACCCGATGGCGCGGCCGTTCGAGAAGTATCCG
>JBGQIT010000115.1:0-7961 GCA_041498575.1 Gemmatimonadaceae bacterium | reverse complement strand
GCTTAGAGAAAACCAACTGCGAGAGGAGCTAGGTAGGGGGTGCGAGGTACTAGGCACGAGGTTGGAGGTAGAAGCGCGACGTCGCAGAAATAAGGGTCTACCTCATACCTCGCACCTAGCACCACGCACCTCCTACCTAGCTCTTCTCGCAGTTTGCAGTTTGCTTTCGCACCAGTCTCTCAACAACATCCAATGATTCACTACCTAGGCTACTTCGCCGGCTTTCTCACGGTCGCCTCGTTTCTCCCGCAGGTCATCCGAACGTGGAGGACCCGCCACACGCGCGATCTGTCGCTCGGGATGTTCGCCCTGCTCGTGACCGCAAGCACGCTGTGGATCATTTACGGGATCGTCATCGGAAATTGGCCGGTGATCCTCACCAATCTCGGCATGGTGGCATTGAACGGCGCGATTGGAGTGGCCAAGCTTCGTTTTGGATGATGCGAAAGCAGGTACTTCTCAGCTGGAGTGGCGGCAAGGACAGCGCGCTGGCGCTCCAGGCGCTCCGGGCTGATCCACAGATTGAGGTTGCGGGACTTCTCACCAGCGTCACCCGCGATTACGAGCGCATCAGTGTGCACGGAGTACGGCGATCGCTGCTGGACCGCCAGGCGGAGCGGCTGCGCCTCCCTCTCTTCACCATCGAGCTCGACCCGATCACCACGAACGACGCGTACGAGAAGACATTTCTCTCCGCGCTCGAACGAGTGCGACGCGAGCTGCCCGGCGTCGCCGCGATAGCATTCGGTGATCTTTTTCTCGCCGACGTCCGTGCCTATCGCGAGAGGCTGCTGGAGTCCACGGGTTTTGAGCCAATGTTTCCGATCTGGGGCCTCGACACCGCCGAACTTGCTCGCAGATTCGTCCGCGACGGATTCGCTGCCAGGATAGTGTGCGTCGACACGACGCAGCTGGACGGCGCATTTGCTCATCGGATGTTCGATGACTCGCTCCTGGCCGATCTTCCGCCTGGCGTCGACCCATGCGGGGAACGGGGAGAGTTCCACACGTTCGTGTCCGATGGTCCAGGCTACGACGGACCTGTGGAGTACACCGTCGGCGAGACTGTATTGCGGGATGAGCGCTTCGCCTACGGCGACCTGATTCCCCCAGCTCGCCCGTAGCCACCGGCCGGCACGCCGATAGCTCCCAGCAGGTAGTCTTCAGTTCGCAGTTCCCCCAGCAGGCAGTCTTCAGTTTCAGTTATCAGGCTCGCGCCGCCCTATAGATTTATTTCATGCCCCGCATCGTCTCCTTCCTTCCTGCCGCCACTGAGATCACCTACGCGCTTGGCGCGGGCGGGGACCTCGTCGGGCGTTCGCATGAGTGCGACTATCCGCCGCAGGTCCGCTCGCTACCTGTCGTCAGCAAGCCCGCTCTCCCCCTCGAGGGACTGTCTCAGAAGGAGATTGACCGTGCCGTCGCCACGCACCTCGCGACCGGCGAGAGCCTCTACCGTGTCGATGAAGTCCTCCTCGACGAGCTTCATCCGGACATCGTCTTCACCCAGGACCTGTGTCAGGTCTGCGCCCCCTCGGGAAATGAGCTCGGTAGAGCGCTGAATGAGATGTCACAGCCGCCCCAGGTACTGTCGCTCACGCCTCGCAACCTGGCAGAAATCGCGGAGAACATCCTCGCGATCGGCGACGCCACTGGTAGAAACGAAGCCGCGCGGCAGCTCGTCGAGGAGAGTCGCGAGCGCATTCACAGAGTCGTAGCAGCCGTCAAAGAAGCGCCTCGCCGTTGTATCACGTTCCTCGAGTGGACCGAGCCGCTCTTCTGCGGGGGACACTGGGTCCCGGAAATGGTCGCTGCCGCGGGCGGCGAAGATCCGCTCGGCCAACCCGGCGCCGACTCGCAGCGAATAACCTGGGACGATGTCGCCGCGTCGGAGCCGGAGATGCTCATCGTGGCTCCCTGCGGATACGGCTTGAAGGAGGCGATCGAGGTAGCGAGGCGTCTGCCACGAATCACCGATGCGGAAGTCTACGCTGTCGATGCGAACGCGTACTTCGCGCGCCCGGGTCCGCGCGTGGCGGAGGGCGTTGAGCTGCTCGCGCATCTCTTTCATCCAGATCGCTTCGCCTGGCCCCACGAGCACCAGCCGTGGGCGCGAATCGGGTAACTGCAACCGAATAGGCGAGAGGTCCCAGTAGGTAAGATGCGAGGTTATTAGTTCACGACGCCCCGACTTACCTCTGTGGCATTCACGGTACAAGCAGTTGCTTGTGCCCTGTATCCACCGAGATAAGTCAGGGCGTAGTGAACTAACAAGATCGCATCTCTGCCACCGGGACCTCTCGCCTATTCAGTTGCCCTTACTTAGTCCTTGCCAGCCCCCTGCCTGTCGCAGCACGATCACCTTGTCGTTGTTGCGCGCAACGACGATCAGTCTCTCTCCATTTGCGCCGCGCAGCGACTTGATGTCGCGCACCTCCCCGTCGATCACGAGATTGCTTTGCTCCATGTCGACGGGTGTGAACCCGCCCTTCCCGTCCCCGCGCAGCATTAATCCGTAGCTGGCGTCGTAGCGGCCCAGCATCGGCGTCACTCCGTAGAAATTTCCGCCGACAAGCAGATCTGTTTTACCGTCGCCGTCAAAATCCCCCGCCAGCGACGCGTAGATCGGGGCGAACTGCGCCTCGATCGGGAGCGGCTGCACCGTGAACGTGCCGTCGCCGTTGTTGAGGGCAACCGCGCTCGCAAACATGTACGCTTCGCGAACCCGCGTCTGCTTGAGGTCGGCCGCCGGGAAAATGTCCTCGATGCGGCTGGCGCCGAAACTCTTGTACGACGGGTACTTGCTGAGGAGCAACGGAATCTTCTTCACCAATTCGTCCCGACCCGCGACCGGATAGCTCACTCCGTTCTTGTAGAAGGTGAGTATCTGCTCGATGTTTCCGCCGCCGCTGTGCGAGAAATCGTTGATGTAGAGACGCGCGGGCTCCTTTGCGGTCGCGCGCAGATAAGAATTGAGTCCGAGATTGCCGAGCACGAGATCCTGCCGACCGTTGCCACGCAGATCGACCGCCTGGACGCTGTTCCACCAGCCGTTGGTACCGGAGAGGCCCGCCTCCTTCGTCCGGTCGACGAGCTTGCCATTTTCGTTATGGAAAACGCGCACTGGCATCCACTCCCCGGCGACAACGAGGTCGAGCTTTCCATCGTGGTCGTAGTCGATCCACGTCGCGGACGACACCATCCCGGCTTCTGACAGCTCGGGAGCTTTCTCGAGAGTCACGTCGGTGAAGTGTCCGCTGCCGTCATTCTGTAGCAGATGACTCTTCGGTATGAGCCCGTAACTCCTCGACACCACTCGGCTCCCGAGAAAAAGATCCGGGTGACCATCGCCATTGAAATCACCAACGGCCACACAGGAGCCATTCTCGAAGATGTCCGGAAGCGCGTCACGCGCGCGCTGGAAGTTTCCGCGGCCGTCATTCAGGTAGAGGCGAGGCCGCAGAGCATCCTGCTCGCCCCAGAATTCATTCCCGCCGCTCACGACCAGCAGATCGGGATGGCCATCTCCGTTTGCATCGAAGAAGGTGGCGCCGATGTCTTCCGACAGACTGTCCGCGGCAAATGCGGGCTGACTGCTGGCGCGGAAAGTTCCGTCGCGCTGCTGAATGTAGAGCCTTCCTGCCTGCCACTTCGCCCCGCCCACGTAAAAATCGTCCAGCCCATCGCCGTTGACGTCCGCCACCGCCAGCCGCGGTCCTTCGGTCGACAACAGGTGCGGCATCAGCGGCTCGCGATTGTAGTCGTAGAAGGTGTCTTCCTCGTGCCTGAAATCGACACCCGTCTTCGTCGTGATATCGGTGAACATTGGCACCGCCACCGGCTGTCCGCCCTCGGGCCGCGCCGGCGGAATCGGACTCCCGTAGCGGTATGATCCGGAAGCGTCCGTCTGGGAGAGCGTGAGGATCCTGTCTCCCTCCAGATTCGCGAGCGTCTGGAAGCGATGATCCGGCCAGATCACCGTGAGAGAGTCGATCGTGTTGGATGGGCCGAGTCCGAAGTGGGGACGCGGATCGACGGATGAGAGGAAGCCGCGCGTCGGCATCTGCTCCACTATCTGCTTCTCGCCCTTCTGCGTTATCTCGACCTTCGCGCCGATCCCGGCCGTGTTGGCGCCAGACCCGCGGAGCTGCACGGTCAGGTAGTGATTCTTGTTGATCTCGCGCGCGCGACTTCTGTAGATCGACGCCGGCGCGTTGATGTTGTTCACGACCAGATCGAGGTTGCCACTGTTGTTCAGATCTACGTACGCCGCGCCGTTCGAGAATCCTGGCTGGGCCAGTCCCCACGCCTCGGCCATGTTCCTGAACCTGAAATCACCCTCGTTCTGAAAGGCGTAGTTGGCAATCGGGACCTGAGGCATCTTCTGCAGCAACCGGAGATTTCCCTGCGTTATCGTATCGTGCAGCGTGGCCTGCACCGCTTCGTTGCCGACGAAGCTGATGTAGTCCATGTCGTTCGGCCGGCGGTAGATGCCGTTCGTGATGAACAGATCCTTTCGGCCATCGTTGTCGAGGTCCGCGAAGAGCGCCGCCCAGCTCCAGTCAGTGGCGAACACACCGGCGAGGTAGCCGATCTCGCTGAACTTCCCCTTGCCGCGATTGAGTTGCAACGCGTTGCGCGCGTACTGCGGCTCGTAGCCCGCTTGCAGCATCAGGTTGTAGACGTTGAAGGTCTCCGCATTCGCGGACGTCTTGAGGATGTCCTCGCGCTCGGGGAGCATGTCGAGCGAGATGATGTCGGTGCGGCCATCGTTGTTGAAATCGGCGGCGTCCACACCCATCGAGAATCTGCTCGTGTGTCCCGTCTCCTTCGCTATCGATTCAGTGAACGTCCCGTTGCAGTTGTTGATGTAGAGGTAGTCGTTCCCCTGGAAATCGTTGGCAACGTAGATGTCCGGACAGCCATCGTTGTTGAAATCGCTCGCCACGATGCCCAGGCCGTAACCGTCGATTCCGTCGTGCAGTCCGGCGGCGTCGGTGACATCGGTAAAGTGGCCGCCGTCGTTCCTGAACAAACGGTCGCCGGTGCGCGGACTCTTCGCGCTTCCCTGAGCCTGCGGCCGCTGGGTGTGCGTCGAGTGATCGAGGAGATACATATCCAGGTCGCCGTCCCCGTCGTAGTCGAAGAACAGCGCCTGCGTGTTGTAGCCGACGTGATCGAGCCCGTACTGCTTCGTGCGATCGGTGAATGTCCCGTCGCCGTTGTTGATATAGAGCACGTTGCGTCCGTGGAGCCCGAGGTAGTCCGCACCCGAGACGTAGATGTCGATCTTCCCATCTCCGTTGACGTCGGCCATCGTAACGCCCGTTTTCCAGCCAATCGAATCAGCGACGCCCGCCTTGTCGGTGATGTCCTCGAACTGATAATTGCCCTTGTTGCGATAGAGCTTGTTGGAGCCGAGGTTCGAGGTGAAGTAGAGGTCGGGCAAGCCATCCCCATCGACATCGCCCACGGCCACACCAGCCCCGTTGTAGTAGTAGAGGTAGTTGAGGATGTTGAAATCCGGCTTCTCCGGCAGCGTGTTGGCGAAGGTGACGCCGGTCGCCTCGGGCTTCAGCAGCTCGAATAGCGCGGGTGAACGCGGCTCGCGGCTGCATGCGATCAATCCGCACACAGCCGCGACTATCCATTTACGCACTCGCTACTTTGCGGGCGTAAAGCGAATGGCCTGCCCGCCGCCCGGCGCCAGCACGACACTCAGGTTGGTGCTCGAATCCACCGTCCTCTTCGAGATGCTCACCGGCAGCGGGTTCGTCGACCAGTTTGCCCCCGGGCCATCAGCGTATATCTCGGCCGTGTACTTTCGTCCCGGTGTCAGAAAGTTCAGAGGAACGCTGAAGGTGCGACCTTCCTCGTCGGTGATCGCGCCGAGGAACCAGTCGTCGCTGTTCTTCGCCTTGCGGGCAACGATGACATAGTCGCCGATACGACCATCGATCGTCCTGCTCGTCTCCCAATCGACCGCCACGTCGCGGATGAACTGGAACGCCGGCTTCCCCACGTAGTTCTCGGGTAGATCCGCAGCCATCTGAAGCGGCGAGTAGATCACGATGTACAACGCGAGCTGCTTCGCCAGCGTCGTCCTGGGGTGCGACTCCTCCGGCCGGCGCGGACGGCCGGTGCCACGCTCGATCAGGAGATCGAAGATGCCCGGCGTGAAATCCATGGGACCGGCGAGCAAGCGGGTGAAGTAGAGATTCGTCTCGTGCTCCGGGGGATTGCCGCCCTCGCCTCCCCACGCATTGTATTCCTGTCCACGCGCCCCTTCCCTGCTCATCATGTTCGGATACGTGCGACGCTCGCCCGTGTCGTGGATGGGCTCATGGACATCCATCATGATGTGATACTTCGCCGCGGTCTCGAGCACCTTGCGATAGTGCCTCACCATGAACTGCGAGTGGTGCGAGTTTCCTTCCGGCGTGGTGTCCGTGACGTAGCCCGACTTGATCGCGTCGAGACCGAGCGAGTGGTAGAGCGCGAACGCGGCTTCCATCTGCCGCTCGTAATTCACGATTCCGCCCGACGTCTCATTGTGCACGATCAGCTTGACGCCCTTTGAGTGCGCGTAGCTGGCGAGCTCCGGCAGGTTGTAGTCTGGGTACGCCTGGGTGAACGAGAAGGCGTTGGCGTTCTTGATCCAGTCTCCATCCCACCCAACGTTCCATCCTTCGACGAGCACGCCGCCGATTCCATTGGCCGCGGCGAAGTCGATATAGCGCTTGGTGTTCTCCGTCGTCGCGCCGTGTTTCGGTCCCGAGCTCCACGTCATCGTATTGATATGCATCCCCCACCAGATGCCGACGTACTTCATCGGCTTGATCCAGCTCACGTCCGAAAGGACGCTGGGCGGATTGAGGTTGAGCCCCAGCACCGAGGGCGAGAGATCGGCGGCGCGGTCCGCGAGTTGAATGGTGCGCCACGGGGTCACGAATGGCGTGTGGCCGCGAACCTTGTCTCCGTTCTGCCAGGGAGCGAGCGCGACGCGCAGCAGGCGGCTGTCCATGCGCGGGCCAGCCAGATTCATTCGCGCGTAATCGACGAGATTTGCCTCGTGGATCACCATGAACGTCTTGCCGTCGCGGGTCTGCATCGTGAGCGGCGTTTGAATACTGTCGATGACACTGACCGGCGATGACGAATACAGCATCTCCGAGCGGTCGAGTCTGGGCCTGTTGGAAGGAATCCACCAGGCTTTCGCGTCGTCCGCGAGATTGAACTGCGTGAGCTCGTCGGAGATCACGAACTCTCCGAGAGCGGCTTGCGCCGGAACTTCGTACCGGAACCCGATGCCATCGTTGAAGGCGCGGACCACGAAATCGAAGGTCCGTCCGGGAGCCGCCGTCTCGACCACCGATACGCGCAGCTGGTTGTGGTGATCCCGCACTCGGGCGACCTCGCCCCACGGCTGCGTCCACGTCTCATCGTGCGTCGCTCTCTTGCTCCCAGTGATCCGGAGACCGTCGCGCAGCGTCGGGGCTCCCTTGAACTCGAAGCCGAGCATCGACGGGAGCAGGAGGGAGCGGCCGTCTCTGCTGAGGATGTAGTAGAGTTTTCCTTCATGGACAGCGACGCCCACCTTGTTCCTGCCATCCGGCGAGGCGACGCTGATGGTGTCCTGGGCCATCACGGAAGAAGCGGTGAGCGTCACCAATAGGGCGGCGAATGTCATTCCGCGGGACCAGCTGGGGGCGTACATCTTCATCTCATTCTCCATTTGTGAAATCAGCGAAACATGGCGCGTCGCCATTTGCGACTGCGGAACGCTCATCGAGCACCTAAATAAAGAAAACAATAGCGGGCATAGCTAATGCAGCTATCTTATTACAGCTCTTTTGGCCTTGCGCCACAGTCATATGGCGTCATTAACGCCGCGCGTAGCTCTGTCCTGCGCTTTGCTCGTCGGGCTCTTCTCCGGATGCGCCTCCAGTAATACCGCGCGC